>RDXK01000166.1 GCA_004292605.1 Bacteroidota bacterium | reverse complement strand
ATTACTTATTACCAATACTCGCATTATTCAATTTTTGTTACAAAATACTAGTGCCATCAAAAGGCCCATAGTAGAAAAAAATAATATTCCGGTAGCTATCGGTTTTAGTGAAGAAATATTTTCATAGTTTTATAGGCATTGTAACCAATCCCAAAACGTTGTATGAGAATCGCAACCCTTGTAGCACTATTATTAACCTGTATTATCGGCACTTCGCAAACCAACCTCACAAGCTTTTTAAACGAAGAACGAAGGGTGATAGATAGTAGTCACCTTGCAAGATATTTTTCCGAGGCCATACTTGTGGGAGATAGTGGTTGGCGAGAAACTGTGTATTTTCTACCTCAAGGTACTATAGAATCTATAAGCTATTATACCGATAGGCAACTTGCTGTGAAAAATGGCGAGCAAATCTCCTATCATTCTAATGGCTATTTACGCAGTATAGGCACTTTTATCGGCAATAAAAAGAATGGCATTTGGCTTACATACCACTATAATGGACAATTAAAGGACAGTGCCGTTTACCGAAACGATACCATAGCATCCGTAAAAGTAAGTTGGCACAGCAATAACCAACAGAGAGACAGTATTTCTGTAGATGCAAATGGAAATGGCTTACAAATGAGCTGGTTTAGAAACGGAGCACCCGCCAGTGCAGGCCGACTTAAAAACCATCAAAAATGGGGTAAATGGCAATATCTTGATAACAATGGAAAGTTAGCCGCCATCATTCAATATGCCGATGATAACGAAGTGGGTAAAAGATTGTACACCAATGCCAATGGAGAACTGGTTCCTACCAACGATAAGGAGGTAGGGCAGCCAGCAGTGTTTGAACATCCTAAAAAATGGTCGTACCTCACCTACCTAAAAAACACATTGAAAAATCCTGACGGATACTATGTGAAAGAAAATGCTATTGCACAATTGACAGTTTTATTTGCTGTAACAGACGAAGGCGAAGTAGTAGATATCGAGATTGTTAATCCAATACATCCGGCTTATGATGCAGAAGTTAAAAAAGTAATACAACAAGGTGGTCAATATTGGCGCCCAGCAAAACAATATAATAGAACTGTACCCTACCTCATGAAGCAGTCATTTTCCTTTATATCCGAAGAGGAGTAAACAACAACTTTACTGTACCGCCGCTAGGTTTAAAGAACGCCCTTCTGTACCATGTTCCAATGAAAGCTTGCTACGCCAATGCTTTAAAACCGTAGAGTAAGTCTTTAAGTGCTAAAACTCGGTATTGGGACTCGCTGCATATTTTACTTTCGCCTCAGTACCCTTGGTATTCGGCAGCATTTCGCACAAAATCAATATCTTACTACAAATTAATTGTTTGTGCGTTCCCCAACCCTACTACCACCGCCCAGCAGCGGACTTACAAGATATACCGGAAACTTTGGTGCACCGGAACTAACCCATTTATTAAAGAGAACTCTTTTTGGTGCCACACTTGCCGATAAACAATTTTTTGCAGGCCAATCACTTACTCAAGTGCTAAATGCATTACTTACACAAGCTCCCACACCAGAGCCACCGCTAAAAGACTATACTCCCGCCGCCACTGTAACTACACCCGATACCAATATTGCCTTAGGTACCACATGGGTAGGCGATGTAAACAACGACGGATCTATTCAAGCGGCACGACGTGCCTCTTTTAAAAAATGGTGGGTAGGTAATTTGGTACATCAAAATAGAAGCATCACCGAGAAAATGACCCTTTTTTGGCATAACCATTTTGCCACGGAAACCAATGATATTGCCAATGCACAATATGTATACAAACACCATGCACTATTAAGAAACTTTGCCTTGGGTAATTTTAAGCAACTGGTAAAAGCCATCACCATTGACCCCGGTATGCTGCTATACCTGAACGGATACTTGAATACAGCTGCAGCCCCAGATGAAAACTATGCCCGAGAACTGCAGGAACTCTTTTGCTGTGGCAAAGGATCGCAATCGTTATTTACCGAAGCAGATGTACGTGCAGCAGCTAGGGTTTTAACCGGCTGGCGAATAAACAATACTACCCTTACCAGCTTTTTTGACCCTGCCAGGCACGATACCGGCCCAAAGCAATTTTCTGCGTTTTACAACAACACTACTATACAGGGTAGAAGCGGCGCCAATGCGGGATTAGCTGAACTTGACGACCTTCTAAACACGATTTTCAATACTACTGAAGTAGCCAAATTTATTTGTAGAAAACTATACACTTGGTTTGTTTACTACGATATTGATGCCACGGTAGAACAAAATATTATTGAACCATTAGCACAAATTTTGAGAACCAATAATTACGAGATAAAACCCACACTCGAAGCTTTACTGGCTAGTGAACACTTTTTTGATGTACAATCCCGTGGATGCCAAATTAAAAGTCCGGTTGATTTTGTCATTGGCGCCTGCCGTGAACTCCAAACACAATTTCCTGCGGCTACGGAAACTGTGGCACAATACACACATTACAATTACTTACTCACATGGTGTTCCAACCTACAGCAAAACTTGGGCGATCCGCCCGATGTAAGTGGCTGGAAAGCGTATTACCAAGCACCCCAATTTTATGAAATTTGGATTAACAGCGACACGCTACCCAAACGCAACCAATTTACCGATGTTATGGTGTCAAACGGCTATACTGCCCAAGGTAGAAAAACGCAATTTGAAGTACTACCAGTAGTAGCGGCGTTTCCCAACGCTGGTAATCCCAATGCTGTAGTGCAAGGTTTGGCCGATTTACTATTGGGGCTGCCATTATCCACTAGTTCTAGAGAGCAACTTAAACGAGATATTTTACTGAGCGGACAAACAAGTGATCATTACTGGACGGACGCTTGGAACCTTTATAGCACTAATCCGGCTAATACCAATAACACCAATAATGTGCGTAATAAATTACGCGATTTAGCAAAATACCTCATGAACCTTGCCGAATTTCAATTAAGCTAAAAGCCCATTATGAAACGTAGACAATTTTTACAAAATGTACTGCCTGCTGGTATTTCATTGCCCTCGTTAATCGCAGGGTTTTCCTTCAATGCTTTTGGCGAAAATTCACCATTTGTTCAGCAAGTATTAGCACCGTATGCGGAAACCGACCATGTATTGGTTATCATTCAACTCAATGGTGGAAACGATGGCTTAAACACAGTAATACCCTTACAGTATTTTAGTAATTACGCCAATGCCCGCCCCAACATATTCATCCCAGAGGATAAGGTTTTAACTCTTACTGGTAATCATTCTATCGGACTTCACCCAGCATTACAGCCCTTACAGCAAATGTATGCCGACGGAAAACTAAGAATTGTAAACTCCGTAGGCTACCCACAACCCAGTTTCTCACATTTTCGGGCTACTGATATTTGGATGAGTGCAAGCGACTCGAACAACTTTGTAAACAGTGGTTGGGCAGGTAGGTATCTTAACAATCAATACCCCAACTTCCCCGCTGGCTACCCCAATAGTAGTATGACCGATCCGCTGGCTATACAAATAGGTAGCACCACATCGCTTACGCTACAAGGGCCCGCTGTGAGTATGGGTATGAGTATTAGTAACCCCACAAATTTTTATAACCTAATTTCTGGCGTGCAAGATGCCTCGCCAAACAGCCCAGCTGGTAAGGAGTTAAGCTATATCCGTACCGTTGCCCAACAAACCCAACAGTACGCAGAAGTAATAAAAAATGCAGCATTAAAAGTACCTGTTCAAGGTACCTACCCCACTAGTAACACCCTTGCCGATCAATTAAAAATTGTAGCTCGACTAATAAAAGGCGGTTTAAAAACCCGTGTGTATATGGTAAACTTTGGCGGGTTCGATACACATGCCGCACAAGTAAATACTACCGATAAAACCACGGGCACACACGCCACGCTTTTGGCTAGAGTAGCACAAGCTATTGCAGCATTTCAAAAAGACATTGAACAATTACAAGTGGCCGACCGTGTAGTGGGCATGACGTTTAGCGAATTTGGTCGCCGTATAAAAAGTAATGGCAGTACAGGAACAGACCATGGAACATCGGCTCCACTTTTTGTATTTGGCAAAAATGTAATGGGTGGTATTTCTGGTAATGCTCCTGCTATAAATACTACCGTAGCAGTAAGCGATAATTTGCCCTTTCAATACGATTTTAGAAGTGTTTACGCCACACTTCTTAGCAATTGGCTTTGTGTAGATGATACCGATTTACAAACCATTATGCTAAAAAACTACCAAGTATTACCCTTGGTAAATACCATCGGTTGTAAAAAAGCACAAAATCTTTCGGGGGATGTTTTGGTGAGTAATTATCCCAATCCATTTAGTACCAAAACCGTTATAACGTTTAAAACCACTGGTGGCCACACACTGGTGCAAGTGCTGGATACTATGGGCAAAGTAGTAAGTACACTAATAGATGGTACTTACGCAGCGGGTACCTACACAGTGGTGTTTGATGCTACTCAACTACCTAGTGGCGTGTACTACGCACGTTTACAAAATATGGTAAATCAGCAAGTAAGGGCCATGCTAAAAATTAATTAACCATACAGCTCAAAATGCAATTGTTGTTTAGGTAAACCCCAATCTGCTAAATGGCTACGAGCCTCATCTATCATAGGTTTCCAGCCACAAAGCAGCACATTTACATCGGTTACGGCCTTGTACTGCAACAATTCCTTATACACCGCATGCACATAGCCTTTTTTTACTTGTGGTTCCTGCGACCGAGAGTAGATGGGATGATAAAAAAACTGTTTATTCTCCGTAGCTAACTGCTCCATTTCGGTTTTGTACAAAGTATCCTGCAACTCTCTGCACCCAAATATTAAATGCACCTCGGTACCACTTGCTAAAAGCTGTGGCAGCATGCTCCTAAACGGAGCTATACCCGTACCGGTACAAACCAATAAGGTAGTAGGCAATACCTGCGAAGGTGCTACAAAAACACCTTGTGGCCCACGCACAGATAATACCGAGCCCACCTGCACCTGCTCAAACAAATAAGTAGTGCCTAAACCATGTGGCTGTAAGGAAATAATTAATTCCACCGTTCTACCCACGCCGGGCACGCTAGCTATACTGTAGCTACGCCACCGCTTATTTCGCTGCTCTGCTATGGGTAAATCTAGGGTTAAAAACTGTCCGCCTTTAAACGCAAAATCTCCCTCACCATCTATGTTTACAAAAAATCTCCGCACCTGCGGGTTCACGGTTTTAATATCCACCACGGTAGCATTTACAAAGGGCTGAAGCATAGCAAACACAATTTGTGTAGCAAGGTACTATTTTATTGTTTGGGCTGCTAGGCCGTTTATCTTTGCCTGCGTATGAATAATTTGGCTTTACTGCATCAGCAGTATTTACAAAACAGTCGCATAAACTCTATCGCGGCTTCTTTGGCGTTGGAACCAACGGCCCAAAAACTGTATTTTAAAAATTTACAAGGTGCTAGTATTGCGTGCATTATAGCTGCTTTTTTTCAGCAGGAAGCTATGCAGCAAATGAACCACTTGGTTATTTTGAACGATGCAGAGGAAGCGGCTTATATGCACAATACCTTGGAAAGTTTAACCAATGCGTTGGATTTATTTTACTTCCCTAGCTCGTTTAAAAACAATAAAAATTTCAGTCTGCTCAATAGCAGTCATGTCATGCTCCGTACCGAAGCCCTTACAAAGCTAGCCCAAGGTGGGAACAAAAAAATATTGGTAACCTATCCGGAAGCATTGTTTGAAAAAGTGGTGCAAAGCAGTACCCTGAGCGAAAACATTATAGCCATTAAAACCAACGATACTATCAATGTAGATAGTATTTTGGAACTATTTGTAATGTATGGTTTTACCAGAACCGATTTTGTGTACGAGCCTGGCCAATTTGCTTTGCGGGGTGGTATTTTAGATATTTATTCCTTTGGCAATGAAAAGCCCTACCGGGTAGAACTGTTTGGCAACGAGGTAGATAGTATTAGAATTTTTGACCCAGAAACACAGCTTAGTGAACGTAAGCTACTTTCCGTAAATATTATACCCAATGTAGAAACGCAATTTGATACTGGCGATAAGGTTCATTTGCTACAATATTTACCTGCCAATACCATGGTGTGGGTGAAGGATTGGGATATAGCATTGGAACAATTAAAGCAACAAGAAGAAGATTTTCATTTGTTTCAAAAACACCTAGAACTAAACCCCACACAGAAAAAAGAAACCAGCGACGACGATGATACACAGATAAACAAACTACTTACCGAAGACGATATTGTAAACGAAGTTCACCTGGCCCATTATATTCAAAAAAGAACAGTGATAGAATTTGGGTATGAACCACATTTAGCCACCGAAACCCATGTATTTAGCACCAAAGCACAACCAAGTTTTAACCGACAGTTCGATTTATTGATTGCTAACTTACAGGAGTATGAAGCCAAAGGCTACACCCTGTTTTTATTTGCCGATCAAGCCAAGCAATTAGAACGATTGTACAGCATTTTTACCGATCTAAAAACCGAAATACAGTTTAACCCCATTGCCCTGCCCATACATGCCGGGTTTATAGATGACGATACAAAAGTAGTTTGCTATACCGACCATCAAATATTTCAACGCTACCATAAATACAAGGTAAAACAAGCGTTTAATAAAAGCAAAGCCCTTACTTTAAAAACACTGAGAGATTTACAACCAGGCGATTATGTAACACATATAGACCATGGTGTGGGAACGTATAGCGGCTTGCAGAAATTAGAAGTAAACGGGAAATTGCAGGAGGCCGTTCGTATTATTTATAAGGATAGCGATATACTGTACGTAAACATCAACTCACTACACAAAATATCAAAATATACTGGTAAGGAAGGCACCACACCCAGCCTGAATAAATTGGGCAGCGATGTTTGGAACCGACTAAAAGAAAAAACCAAAGTGAAGGTGAAGGAAATTGCCTTCGACCTTATAAAATTATATGCCCAGCGAAAAGCCCAAACAGGTTTTTCCTACATGCCGGATACCTATTTGCAAACCGAGCTTGAAGCAAGTTTTATTTATGAAGATACGCCTGACCAAAGTAAGGCCACAGCCGATGTAAAACGTGATATGGAAAACCCTTCACCCATGGATAGACTGGTGTGTGGCGATGTGGGTTTTGGCAAAACAGAAATTGCCATCAGGGCTGCCTTTAAAGCCGTAACCGATGGTAAGCAAGCCGCTGTAATGGTGCCCACTACCATACTTGCTTTTCAGCATTACAAAACATTTAGCGACCGATTAAAAGATTTCCCTGTAACCATAGATTATGTAAACCGATTTAAAACAGCCAAGCAAAAAAAGGAAACTTTTGAGAAGCTAAAGGAAGGCAAAATAGATATCATTGTAGGAACCCATGCCCTACTTGCCAAAGATGCTGTGTTTAAGGATCTAGGATTGATGATTATAGATGAAGAACAAAAATTTGGCGTAGCCCACAAGGAGAAATTAAAAACCTTGAAAACCAATGTTGACTGTCTCACACTCACTGCTACCCCAATACCCAGAACGTTGCAATTTAGTTTAATGGGCGCTAGAGATTTAAGCATCATCAACACACCACCACCTAACCGGCAACCCATACAAACCGAGGTACAGCTGTTTAATATAGATACTATACGAGATGCTATTTATTACGAAACCAACCGTGGCGGCCAAGTATTTTTTATTCATAACCGTGTAGCAGGTTTGCCAGAAATGTGTGCCGCTATACAAGCTAGCTGCCCCGATTTGAGTATTTCCTTTGCCCATGGCCAAATGGAAGGCAGTGAATTGGAAGAAAAAATTCTTGACTTTATTGATAAAAAATACGATGTATTGGTGTGTACCAACATTGTGGAAAGCGGTGTAGATATTAGTAATGTAAACACCATCATCATCAACAATGCACACCAGTTTGGCTTGAGCGATTTACACCAGTTACGTGGCCGTGTGGGCCGTAGCAATAAAAAGGCTTTTTGCTATTTACTAGCACCGCCTATGAGTACCCTACCTACCGATAGCCGAAAACGCCTACAAACCTTGGAGCAGTTTAGCGATTTAGGTAGCGGTTTCCAAATAGCGATGAGAGATTTAGATATACGTGGTGCAGGTAATATGCTAGGTGGTGAGCAAAGTGGTTTTATAGCCGAGATAGGTTTTGAAATGTACCAGAAAATTTTAGATGAAAGTATAAGAGAACTAAAACGTACCGACTTTAAAGAACTATTTAAAGAAGAAATTAGTGCACAAGATGATTATGTTACCGACTGTACCATAGACACCGATTTAGAAATTTTAATACCCGATACTTATGTAGAAAATATTACGGAACGTTTAACCCTTTATGCAAGATTAGATAATTGTAAAACGGAACAAGAACTCACCGCTTTTTACAATGAGTTACAAGATAGGTTTGGCCCTGTACCTACGGAGGTGGACGATTTGTTTACCACGGTACGGTGCCGGTGGATAGCCATTAGTTTGGGCTTTGAAAAAATGAGTTTAAAGGATAAAACGTTGAGATGCTATTTTGTGAATAAAAACGACAGTCCCTATTTTGAATCGCAGCTGTTTAACAATATCATACAGTATTTACAAACAGGTACTAAGGATGCTCGTTTAAAACAGGCTGCTAAGAATTTTATTTTAATTATAGATGGCCTACAAAATATGCAAGCGCTGGAACGTTATTTACGCATTATGCAGCAAGCGGTGCTACCTAAAAAGGCGGAGGTAGCCGCTGTAGATAATTTAAACGAATCTTAACCAGTGGCTTTTAAAAAACAGTGCTAACTTTCTGTTTAAAATAAATAAGTATGAAAAAAATTCTTTTTTTATTGGTAGCATGTCTATCCCTATCAATGGTGGGTATGGCACAGCAAAAGGCACCTGCTAAAGCCAAAGAAGCGGCCAAAGAAGTAAAGGCTGCACCTGCTAAGGCAGCTGCCGGAGCACCGTTAAAAGCCGATGGTACGCCCGATATGCGGTATAAAGCCAATCAGGGTAAAGCTGCTGCTGCACCTGCTGGCCCTAAAAAAGCTGATGGCACACCCGATATGCGATACAAAGCCAACCAAAAACCCGCCAAAAAGGGGTAAGCATAAGTTGTACAATTCCAACAATACATCATCACCAAAAGCCTGGCCATCCGCCGGGCTTTTTTGTGGGTGTTGGCGTTAGCAAACGACCTTTTTTATGCAATCCGCCTTGGCCTAGTTGGGAGTTGCCTGGTAACGATTTCCTCCTGTAAGGTAGCATTGGCATACGGTGAAAAAACATCGCTTTGGGTTTTCAGCCGTTGTAAACGCTGCTCACCTAACCATTCTTGGTAAGCCAAAAGTCGCTCATAATGGCATTCTCCGCTAGTAAATACTTTTATTAACAGCATCATTTCCATTAAAACGAGTAAGCATGTGAGGATTTGATAAACTCGTTTCATCATCGGATTGCTATCTACTAGCTCATGCAAGGCTTTTAAACGCAACAATAGCGAACCATTATTGAATTTGGCTGCTGCTTCGCTCTCAGCTTTGGAGCCAGCAGCTTGGGCATCTGCTTGCAGTTGCTGTATTTTTTCTGCCGCTGCGTTTTGGGCCGCAATAGCTTGCAAACGAACATTGTTTTTTGCCTTGGCCACGTCGCCATTACCATGTAAGGCCGCTCCAACGCCACCGCCATCCGTTAACTCTTGTAAATATCCCGTCTCTGCATGTTGTACCCGTGCACTACTGGCCTGCAAGTTCTTTTCCAAACCAGCTAAATTATTTACTCGGCCGTACTCCGCTACTGCATTGGCTTTAACTTCCGCTAAATGATTTTGCTTTACAGAAACCATTTGCGTATCTATATCGTTCTGAAACACCAATGAGTCGATGGCTATACCACACAAATAAGCAGAACAAAGTGCCAAAAAAAACCGAAAACAAAAAGACCACCCACTCTTACTACCGTTAATTACCACCCGCTCAATAATAAATACTAGAAACGCCATCAAGCATGCAATGAGGGCCGACCAATACCAAGGGTTATTCAGTATAGAATTACTGATAGCCATACCCGCAAAAAACCATAAAAGCACAGGCACAAGCGTAGTAATTGCCATAGTGCGATATTTTACCCTGCTAGCAGGCGTACTATTGGCTAAAATTTGAGCATCGGCACCCGTAATAAAGCAAACAAAACGTAACATAAGTATGTATTTAAAAATTATTAGAAATATTTTGATGTGTAAAAGCCTGTAAAGTGTAACACCATCACTTGGCGTAAAAACCCGTATGCACGCCCCCAAGCAGCAATTTCTCCTGCCGGTATTGTTCTATCCCCTTTGCAAAACCGAACCTATACTGCTGTAACGAGTGGGCTAATAATCCCTCCCCATCTACCGACAGTAATTTTTGTTCCCTCAAATCCTGAAAGGCTTGCTCAAAATAGCGGATCTCCTGATTGAGTTTCGCATCTAATCGGGGCGACAACCCTTCCGATTCTATCAAATGCATTTTCAAACCGTGTACATACTCCTGGTTCTCGGCAATAGCCCTATCTATTACTTGCCTAAACTCCGCACCAAACATGTGTAAACGCTTTTCCATTACATCCAAATCATGAAAGTCGTACCCGTCGTTCAAGCCCAATAAATCGTACCGCTGTTCCAAAAACCTGTCGAGCGGACGTTGCTTTTGCGGCTGTGCTACAGCTACCGCTTGCTGCGGTGCAGCAGCTACTGGCGGTTCATTATTTACAAATAACTGCTCCGGTATGGGCGAATAATCGCTGGCAGTATCAGCAATATTGTTTGATTTACGGTTCAAAAAGCGGTTTAAAATAGACTTGATAAACATAAAGTAAAATTTATAAATGAATTAAATAGTAAATGTGTTGATAGTGTACAGTTGATGTCCGGCTTTGTGGCACCGCTCACATAGCGTTATTAAATACTTCCCCTCGTACTGCCACGGCTTTTTCATTTCACCGCTCACTTGGCAAGCATGGTATTGGGTATGGTGAACCTGCAAATTTTTTGTAGCACCACAGTGTACGCAAGCAGCACCATCTCGCTGAATTATTTCAGCTCGTTTATTCCGCCACTCGGGCGTCAATAATAAATCGGCATACGCTGTGTTCATAACTTTGTTTTATTTCGTTTGGCAAACTTGCAATCGTAAAATGCAATCTATCTGCATTCTTATTTTTCTTTTTAAAACCTGTTTTCGTTCACTTTGCAAACCTCAGCCGCTTCGCTGCAATCTATTTGCACTACTGAATTTATTTTCAACCTTTCCAAGAACTCTTTTGCAAACATCCATCCCTTCAATGCAATATATTTGCATTATAATTTGTAATTTTTCAAATTCTTTTTTACTATAACGTACAAAAAAGAATCCTTATAATGCAGTGTATTCGCATTTATATAACTCACTATTAAAACCGGCATATCATCTGCATGGCAATCACCCACCTAATTTCGCCGCTAATATTTTGTAGCAATAACCCGAACACAACATTGTTTACTATAAATGCAAATGTTCTGCATTTTATAACCTATGTTTGCAGCGAATTAGTACACCTATGCCACAAACAAAAAAGTTCTCCCTTCGCATCGAAATTTTAGACGAATTATTGGCCAGTAAACGCCGCTATACCCCGAGCGAACTGCTGGAAGTACTGAATGAAAAACTGCTAGAACGTGGTGAAAAAACCATTGGCAAACGAACCTTTGCAGATGATATAAAGTATTTACGCGATGAACTAAACATGCCCCTGAACCGCCCTTCTAGTGCCAATAATTATTACAACTATTTGGAACCAGCGAGCATAAAAAAGCTACCCCTTAGCACGGAAGAAGTAGTTTATTTACGAGAAGCTGCACAGCTGTTACAGCGTGCCACGCCTTTTGAATTTATTCAAGAAATTGATGGCATAGTACGTAAACTAGAAAACAAAGTATACACCAACGATGGGGAACAACAGTTAGAAGTAGATTTCGATAATTCCGTAGTGGCAGCGGGCACCAAATGGCTTAACAATTTATTAGCGGCCGTGAAAGATAAAAGCTGTGTACGCATTAGCTACCAAAGTTTTAAAGCTACAGAACCCACGGAATATGTATTTCACCCGTATTTGCTGAAAAGCTATAAAAACAGGTGGTTTTTACTAGGAAAAATAGATGGCAATACAACGCTTACCGTATTTGCGTTAGATAGAATTACAGGTATAAAAAATAGCAGCACCCGCTTTTTAGCCGACGATAGCTTTAATGCCAACACCTATTTTAACCACTTAGTAGGTGTAAGTGTACCGCAAAACGCCACAGTAGAAGATATACAAATAAAAGTACATGCCAATTTAGCCCCCTATATAAAAACAAAACCCCTGCACAGCCAGCAAAAACTAGTAACTACCGAAGCCGATGGTAGCATTATAATAGCTTTACAACTGTACGTAAATGTGGAACTAGTAAGCGTTTTATTGGGTTATGCCGCTGACATTACTGTTATACAGCCACAAAGCCTACGGCAGATCTTAGTACAAAAATTAGAACAGGCCTTACAAAACCATGTAAGCTAGCTGTACCCTTATTGCGGCTGTGTAAAAACACAATCATCCAGCTCAATAAAACAGTGCTTTTTACCAAGATAAAAGTAGAGCCGCTGCACACCATTTACCGCCACCAAAGTATACACCCTGCCATTGGTAGCGTAAATACTTAAACTGCCATCGGCCTTATTAAACTGCATTCTAGTAATAGCTACCCAAATATTGCCTAAGAACATTTCTCGGCTGGCTATGAGTACATTTTTTGCTGGAAATTGATGGATGGGTTTACCGGCATCATGGGCCGATGCTACTTCAAAAACTTTATTGTACGTAGCCTTAGCAGTGGCTATAGCCTGTGAAAAACTGTGGAGCGATACGCTCATAAAAAACAAGGTTAACCAATACCTCATACGCGGTGTTTTTAATTTCGAATGAATAAGCTATAAAAATACGCCGAAAGAATAGTAAACTAGGACATGCCTGCTTACAGCCACAAGATAGTTGAACATTTTTTAGGGGAATCCTTGTTTTCGTGGATGTGGTAGGCCTCCCCTGACCCCTCCAACAGAGGGGAACGCTTCTCGTTTAGTAATCCTTGTTTTCGTGGATGTGGTTGATTGACTTTGCTACAAAAAAGATGCCCGTGGGGGGGTTTTGGGAGTCTTAATCCTTGTTTTCGTGGATGTGGTTGATTGACAGAAATAACGCTCTGCAAAGTAAAAGAGATAGAAGAAGTCTTAATCCTTGTTTTCGTGGATGTGGTTGATTGACGCTTGAAAATAGTTAGCATGAAATCAACTAGCAGGTAGTCTTAATCCTTGTTTTCGTGGATGTGGTTGATTGACGGGGTGTATGTTGCCAAGTCGG
>RDXK01000095.1 GCA_004292605.1 Bacteroidota bacterium | reverse complement strand
CAGAAAACTTGCCGAATACGGCCTTAGCTTTGTATTGTCGCAGTCGCCCAGTAAGTTTTTAATACAAAAAAAAGAGAACGATTTCTTTGCCATTCAATACCCGTATTCCAGCATTGCCGATACCCTCCAACGCTTTATTTTTTACTTGGCCGCCGTCGAATCTAACACCAACTCCGTACTCATTTTTGAAGAACCCGAAGTACATTCGTTTCCCCCTTACGTCAAAGAATTGGCCGAACGCATGATTTTAAAAGACGACAATCAGTACTTTGTTTCTACGCACAGCCCCTATTTATTGCAAACTTTCATTGATAGTTTAGACCATGCCGAACTCAATGTTTACCTAACCTACTATCGCAACTACCAAACCCACGTCAAGGCCCTTAGCGCGGAGGAGTTGCGTGATATTCAAGATTTTGGATATGACGTATTTTTTAATCTTCGCAAGTTTGAACCCAATGAATAACCGTGCGTTTCGTATCATTGCAGAGTGTCATCGTAGTTTTGTAGCAAGAGAATATAATTTTGTGGTTGGGAGTCATACTGTTTTGTCATTGGGTATTTAACCTGTTCGGCATGTTTAGTAGCTCCCACCCAATATCATGTAATACGGACAGTTCACCTGAGCCTTGAGCTCGCCTAACGATGATGTGTAAAGCATGGTAACAACCTTTTATTTTTTACAATTATGACTTATCTCGGTATTGACATTGGCAAAGATTGGCTTGTAGTAGCCCGACAAGAATTACCTGATGAACAATCAAGCAAATCATTTGTGGTTGAGAAAATAGCCAACACAATTGAATCTATCAATGATTGGCTATCCAAAACTACTTTAGAAGCTACTCAAATTATCTTTGAAGCCACTGGAAAATATAGTTATCGGCTGGCCTATTGTTTAGACTTGGCATCTGTGGCCTACTCTATCATCACGCCAAGCCAAAGTCATGGTTTTGCTCAAAGTATGAAAATCGTTAGCCAAAACGATGAGCGAGATGCTATTCTACTGTGTATTTATGGTAAACGCTTTACGCCACAAGTGAGTGAAATTGTGGATGAAAAGTTGCACCAGCTACGTCAAAAACGGAATCATTTATCCTCTTTAATTGCTCAAAATCAAGCTATTAGTAACCAACTTCATGCTTTAGGATTTGACCCAAGAGCCGACAAAATGGTTAAAGAGAGTTTAGAAACTGTGCAACAAATTATCCAAACTCAAATGGATAGTTTCAAAGATGAGCTTTATAATCTCAATGATGATGATTACCAAAAGATATATAAACAACTCATAGGTATCACTGGCATCGGCCCAGCCTCGGCATCAGCTTTGATTATAGCTACCAATGGTTTCAAAAACTTTGATGCAGCTAAAAAAGTTTCTAAATTTTTAGGAACCATTCCTGCCTCCAAAGACTCAGGAACATCGGTCAGAATCAAAGGGCGAATTATCAAAACTGGATTCCCCCAAGTAAGAGCCATTCTTTACATGGCTGCAAGGTCTGCTAAAAAATACAATTTAGCCTGCAAAGAACTTTACGAACGACTTAGAGCTAAGGGCAAATGCCACAAAGTAGCAATGGTAGCCGTTATCAACAAATTGATTAAACAGGCTTTTGCAATTGTTAAAAACAATACATCTTTTGACAATAATTATGCAATCGCCAAATAATATTTCGACCTTTTCTTGCTATTTAACACAGTTCATGC
>RDXK01000165.1 GCA_004292605.1 Bacteroidota bacterium | reverse complement strand
GTTACAGAAATCCAATTCCTGATAAAAATCATATTTCGCCCTGCTAACCGTCATAAATGGGTTGCGTAGCCATGTATAATTTGCGTTTAAATAACGCATTATGTGTGCCGCCAATAAGTTAGTAGCCGTTCAGCAACGTCAGTTATGGGAAGTTTGTGAAAATATTGTTCAGTACCATCATGCTGGCATAACACGCTTATGTAAATGTATTGAGGACTACCTACACACCACACAACAAAACAACGGATTACCTTTAGAAAAGCTTGAGCTTACTAGTTTACTTTTTTATAAACTGCAGGATGAGTTAAGTAGGGTTTTTTTAAAGGAAACGAAAATTTTATTTCCTTGTATAGCTTCTAAATGCAAAACTAAAGCCAAGGAAAACTGTTCCTGCCTACATAATTCGGTGGTGGAAAGTCTGCAAAAAAATCACCAGAATATAATTCAACTTACCCAAAAGTTAAGGTACATATTACATAATTACAGTACACTAAATACCAGTACCGCCAGCTGGCACCAGTGCCTCAATAACTTTTTCGAATTGGAGAATAAGATAATGCTCTGGATTCATACAGAAGCCCAGGAACTACATCATGCTACTTACAAACCAACTATTTAATTATTTATAAATTTTCTTATTTCGATGCCCACATATACTACCACCAAGAAGCAAACTACCTGTTTTCATTGCGGTGAAAACTGTACTAATACTGCCCTAAAAGTTGAAGATAAAAATTTCTGTTGTCAAGGCTGCAAAACCGTGTATGAAATCATTCATCAAACTGGTATGTGTAATTATTATACCCTACACGCTAGTCCGGGTGCTACACAAAAACAAAAAATTAGAGAGAATAAGTTTGCTTTTTTAACCGATGCTGAGATTGCTTCCAAGCTGATAAGTTTTAAAAATAGTACCGAAACACATATTACATTTTATTTGCCACATATACATTGTAGTAGTTGTTTATGGCTATTAGAAAACCTACCTAAAATTAATTCAGCCATCCTTTCTAGTAAAGTAAATTTTGCTCGAAAGGAGGTAGATATTATCTTCTCACACACACAAATATCGCTGGAAAATACCGCCGACTTGCTTGCCAGTATTGGGTACGAACCGTATATAAGTTTACAAAACCTAACCAGAAATGGTAACACGTACAATAACGCAAAACTCTACAAATTAGGTGTGGCTGGTTTTTGCTTTGCCAATATTATGTTACTTAGTTTTCCCGAGTATTTAGGTATAGACGAAAAGGAAATTTTACTAGCCAATGTGTTCCGATATCTTAATGTAGTACTTAGTATTCCGGCGTTTTTTTATAGTGGTTCGGAGTTTTATATAAGTGCTTGGAAAGGTTTGCAACACAAATTTTTAAATATTGATGCTCCCATAGTTTTGGCAATAATTATTACATATTTCCGTAGTTTATATGAAGTATTTACTGGCATAGGCGGAGGGTATTTTGATAGCATGAGTGGCATTATTTTTTTAATGCTAGCGGGCAGAGTACTTCAAGAAAAAACATATGAACAACTCAACTTTGATAGAGACTATACCTCCTATTTCCCTATAGCCATTTCTAAAATGGTAAATGGTAAAAAAACAGTAGTAAGCCTTCCCAATGTTCAATTGAACGATACATTACGAATTCATCAAGACGAACTGATACCTGCCGATGGTATAATTACTCGAGGAAAAGCGTTGATAGATTACAGTTTTGTAACCGGTGAAAGCACCCCCATACAAAAGGAAATGGGTGAAATAGTATACGCTGGTGGCAGGCAAATGGATGGTGATATTGAAGTACTAGTGATTAAAGAAGTAGCCCAGAGTTATTTAACTAAACTGTGGAATAACCAAGCCGATAAAACCAGTAAACCAAGCGAGCAACATACCTTTGTGCACCTTTTAAGCAAATACTTTACATGGGTAGTATTGGCTATTGCTTTTATGGCTGCTGTGTACTGGCAATTCTATAACCCATCACTTATACTACCGTCGGTTACTGCTGTGTTAATAGTAGCTTGTCCGTGTGCGTTGTTGCTTAGCAATACTTTTACCAATGGTAACATATTACGCATTTTTGGAAACAATAAATTGTATTTGCGAAACGCTCAAACCATTGAGGCATTGGCCAATATTACCACTATTGTGTTTGATAAAACCGGAACACTCACTACTAACCAGCATGCGGTAGTGGAATACAATGGTACACCACTAACCCAATATGAAAAGCAGCTCGTGGCGTCATTAGCCGCACAAAGTAACCATACATTAAGCAGAGCATTATGTAGCTATATTGGCTACCCAAGTGAGCTACCGGTACTTGCATTTAAAAACCACGTAGGCTTAGGTATTGAGGGTTTTGTAGATGAAACGTTAGTGGCTATTGGTTCCAAGGAATTTCTGATGCTGCAAAACACCACTATTGACAATACTACCCAAGTATATGTAGCTATTGAAGGCAGAGTGAAAGGTAAGTTCAGTGTTGGCAATCAATACCGAGAAAATTTACCGAAGGTATTATCTACACTCAGCACAAAATACCAACTAGCTGTGTTAAGTGGCGATAATAATGGTGAACAGCCGTATTTAGAAACTATCATAGGTAGAAACGCACCTTTACTTTTTAATTTGAAACCCACTGAAAAGCTCTCCCTAGTAAAACAAATGCAACAGCAAGGCAAAAATGTATTGATGATTGGCGACGGACTAAATGATGCTGGTGCATTACAGCAAGCACAAGTAGGCATTGCCGTAGCTGAAAATACAAACACATTCACACCTGCCAGCGATGCCATTATTGATGCAAATAGCCTTGCAAAAATTGAACAATTTTTATTACTATCTAAATGGAATAAACGAATTGTACTAGCTGCCTTTACCACATCTCTACTGTATAATATTATTGGAATTGTGTATGCAGTGCAAGGGCAACTTTCGCCTATGATAGCAGCAATATTAATGCCCGCTAGTAGTATAACCATAGTAGCATTAACCTACGGCGCTAGCGGAATAGTAGCAAGATATCTGGGTTTAAAAAACTATGAATAGCATCGGCTTGCAAACATGATAAAAATCACTTTATGTAGTGAGCAATATCATTGTAATACACACAAAGCCAAGCTAGTTTTGACTTTATAAATTAACAGTGTATGAGTGTAATAGTGTTGTTACTGTTTGCTAGTATTAGTGTTGCCTCGTTATTTCTCCTTGCTTTTTTATGGAGTGTAAAATCGGGCCAGTTTAAGGATGAGGAAGGGGCATCTATTAGAATGCTTTTTGAAGAATATACGGCCAAACCAAGTGTGAAAAAATTAACTACCAACCGCCAAAACAAAAACTAAAACTATGCAAGTGGAAAAATTTTATTACGATAATAAAATAGTAAAAATGTTTGCCTATGCTACTATGGTGTGGGCTATTGTAGGCATGCTAGCAGGTTTGTTAGCATCTATTCAAATGTTTTATCCAGCAGCAAATTTAAACTTCGCCCCTACTACTTTTGGGCGAGTACGCCCGGTGCATACTAATGCTGTAATTTTTGCATTTGTAGGCAATGGAATTTTTATGGGTGTATACTACTCGCTTCAGCGGCTATGTAAAGCCCGTATGTTTAACGATGTACTTAGTAAACTTCATTTCTGGGGTTGGCAGCTCATAATAGTAGCAGCAGCTATTACCTTGTTAGCAGGTTTTACCACCGGTAAAGAATATGCTGAATTAGAATGGCCAATAGATATAGCGATAACGTTAGTTTGGGTATTGTTTGGCATTAACATGTTTGGCACCATTTTAAAACGTAGAGAGAGTCATCTTTACGTGGCTATTTGGTTTTACATAGCCACCTGGGTTACAGTGGCTATGCTACACATTGTTAACTCCTTTGAAATTCCATTCTCTGCATTTAAAAGCTATAGCTGGTATGCCGGTGTGCAAGATGCCTTGGTACAATGGTGGTATGGCCACAATGCGGTGGCATTTTTTCTTACAACGCCCTATTTAGGTATTATGTATTATTTTTTGCCTAAAGCTGCTAACAGGCCTGTGTATAGCTATCGGCTATCAATTATACACTTTTGGGCATTGATATTTATTTATATATGGGCGGGCCCCCACCACTTACTATATACAGCCCTACCAGATTGGGCACAAAGCCTTGGAACTGTATTTAGTATTATGCTTATTGCACCTAGCTGGGGTGGTATGCTAAATGGCCTGTTTACATTACGAGGAGCTTGGGATAAAGTACGTGAGGATCCTATCTTAAAATTCATGGTAGTAGCCATTACCTGCTACGGTATGGCTACATTTGAAGGTCCGCTGCTTAGCTTAAAAAATGTAAATGCCATAGCTCATTATACCGACTGGATTGTGGCTCATGTGCATGTGGGAGCCCTAGGCTGGAACGGCTTTTTAACCTTTGCTATACTTTATTGGCTTATTCCTAAAATATTTAATACACCACTATATTCTAAAAAACTTGCTACTACCCATTTTTGGATAGGTACTATAGGCATTGTTTTATATGCAGTACCGCTATATTGGGCAGGCTTTACACAAGCATTGATGTGGAAAAACTTTACCCTAGAAGGACAGCTTAAATTCCAATTTCTGGAAACGGTGACCCATATTATACCAATGTATATAACCAGAAGTATTGGTGGTACATTGTATTTAGCAGGAGCTTTTATAATGGTGTACAACATAGTTAAAACAGTAAAAGCTGGTAAACTAGTAGCCAATGAAGCTGTAGAGGCCGCCCCACTAACCAAACATGTAAGTACCCACGGTAAACAATATTGGCACCGTTGGATAGAGGAGCGCCCCCTACAAATGCTTGTATTTAGCCTTGTAGCAGTAGCTATTGGCGGCGTACTAGAACTGATGCCTACATTTTTAATAAAAAATAATATACCTACTATAGCGGCCGTAAAACCCTATACGCCATTGGAACTGCAAGGTCGAGATATTTATGTAAGAGAAGGCTGCTACACCTGCCATTCTCAAATGATTCGGCCATTTAGAGATGAAGTAGCCCGATATGGCGATTATAGCAAAGCAGGTGAATTTGTTTACGATCATCCGTTCCAGTGGGGCAGCAAACGCACCGGACCAGATTTAGCACGGTTGGGCGGCAAATATCCAGACAGCTGGCATTACAACCATATGCTAGACCCACAAAGCATGAGCCCTGGAAGTATTATGCCTGCATATGGCTGGCTTTTTGAAAATATTATTGATACTGGTATCACTAGTAGTAAAATAAGGGCCATGCAAACATTGGGTGTACCCTACCCTTCCAATTACGCGGAGAAAGCCAATGCCGATTTAAGTAAGCAAGCTGTAGAAATACAACAAAGACTAAGCAAAGACAAACTAAAAGTGAATACCCATGCGGAAATTATAGCGTTGATAGCTTACTTACAACGCCTTGGTGTAGATATAAAAACTAATGAAACTGCAAGTATTCAATAACAATACTTAACTATCTTATTATGAAATTTATTAATTATTTAGAGACCATCAGCGGAGTGGATATTTACGGAATAACATCTTTCCTCATTTTCTTCATTTTCTTTTTGGCCGTTTCTACTTGGGCGCTAAAAGCCGATAAAAATATGATTAGTGAAATAGAACAACTACCTCTTAAACCCTAATAGCTGCATAACATGAAATACAATCTAATTAAATCGGCCATGGTAAAACTAACCCTAGTGTTCATTGGCTGTGTGCACCTATCATTGGTAGCTGTGGCACAACCGCCCAAACCTTCAGCGCTGGTAAACCCGCTTGCCCAAATCATGATCGTTATTATTGCGGCACTTGCTTTAGTAATAGGATTATTGGCTTTTATTGTGCAAGGTGTGGCAGAGTTTTATTTGAACCAACAGAAAAAAGAGAATAACGCAGGTACTATTCAAAAAATAGTATCCGTATTGGTAGTAGCACTATTTTTTAGTGTGGATTCACATGCACAAACCGACGCTGTACAAGAGGTAGTAAACACCGATGTTGCAGGACTAGAATACACTACATTTTTTGCGTTGGCAGGCGTAATAACCATTGAGATATTGGTAATTTTTGGCTTGTTGTACAATATCCAATTTCTACTAAAACGAAATATTGCTGCTATACCAACAATGCTAGCAGAAAAGAAAATAAGCTCTTTTAATTGGCAGAAAATTTGGTGGCAAAAACTAAATCGGGTACAACCCATTACGGAGGAAGCTGCGATAGATTTGGGCCATGATTACGACGGTATTCGAGAACTTGATAATAGGTTACCGCCTTGGTGGCTGTATGGCTTTTACGTATGTATACTATTTGCTGCTATTTATCTATGGCGTTTTCACGTAACACATAGTGCACCATCAAGTTCTCAGGAACTTGCAACCGCCCTAGAAATAGCAGCCGTAGAAAAAGAAAACTACCTAGCAAAAGCGGCTAATAATGTAGATGAAAATACGGTAACAATGTTAGATGCTGGCGCTATAGCAGCTGGTGCTAAAATTTACCAAACCGCATGTGCAGCTTGCCATTTGGCCGATGGAGGTGGCTCTGTAGGACCGAATTTAACCGACGACTATTGGCTACACGGTGGCGATATAAAATCCATCTTCAAAACCATAAAATATGGCTGGCCAGAAAAAGGAATGAAAGCATGGCAAGATGATTACTCACCTGTGCAAATGGCACAAATTGCCAGTTTTGTAAAATCTCTCCAAGGCACTAAACCCGCAGTTCCCAAGGAGCCACAAGGTATGCTAGAAAAAGCAGCGGCAACACCAGATTCCGCTTCCGCAAATAGGATAGTTAAGCGGTAAAATTAATTTATAGTAAAAGGTAATATTATGCTTACAGCTACTAACGCCCCAAAGGTGGAAACCAATACTTCATTCAGAGATAGAATTTCTACGGTAGATGAACATGGAAAACGCAAATGGGTATATGCCTACAAGCCAAGCGGTAAATTTTACTCGCTACGCACATGGCTTAGCTTTGTTTACTTTACCTTGTTCTTTGGATTACCATTTGTTTATTGGAACGGTCAACCATTATTCTTGTTCAATATACCCGAGGCCAAGTTTATAATTTTCGGGAAAATATTTTGGCCGCAGGATTTTTTCATATTTGGCTTAACAATGGTAACGTTTGTATTTTTCATAATACTTTTTACAGCGGTTTTTGGCAGACTTTTCTGTGGTTGGGCATGCCCACAAACCAATTTCATGGAGATGATGTTTAGGAAAGTAGAGTATTTTATTGTGGGCGATGCAGCGGCTCAAAAGCAGCTAAACAACTCACCGTGGACGGCGAAAAAAATTCGATTGGTTACTGTAAAGCACATTGCGTTCTATGCCCTATCATTTTTAATAGCGAATTTTTTCTTAGCTTATATTATTGGTGTAGAGGAACTTAAAAAAATGATTGCAGAGCCTATTGCCCAGCACACAGGTACCCTGATAGCCTTACTTGTTTTCAGTGCTCTTTTTTATGCGGTGTATGCATTTTTTAGAGAACAGGCGTGTACAGTAGTTTGCCCTTATGGCCGTTTGCAAAGTGTACTACTCGATAAAAATTCAATGATTGTTGCTTACGATTACAAACGTGGTGAACCAAGAAGTAGTTCGACAATAAACAATACGTTATTGGGCGATTGTATTAATTGCTTTCAATGTGTAAAAGTTTGCCCCACAGGAATAGATATACGAAACGGTCTTCAAATGGAATGTGTAGGCTGCACCGCTTGTATAGATGCATGTAACCACGTAATGGAAAAAATAAAAAAGCCTCTAGGCCTTATTCGTTATGCATCGGAAAATAGTATTGCCAGCCAGGTACCATTAACGTACACCACACGTATGAAGCTTTACACTGCACTTTGTGGGGTGGTTTTGTGTATTTTATCGGCCCTACTAATTTCTAGAAAAGATATCGATGCTACCATTATAAGAACTCCAGGTATACTTTTTCAAGAACGAGGCGCTGATAGCATATCTAATTTATATAATATTCGAGTGGCCAACAAAACCACCCATGCCATACCCCTAAGTGTGCAGATAGACGATACTTGTGGGCGTGTAGTACTAGTGGGAAAGCCCACGATACAAGTAAAAGCACAGGGGCAAGGTGCTGGATCATTCTTTGTGGTGCTACCGCAAAGCGTTTTAAAAAATCGTACCACTCCCATTCGCTTGGCATTGTATGCACATCACAAAAAAATTGCCACCGTTACAACAAATTTTCTAGGACCCACAAACCCATAAATTATGTCGTCAACTTCCCTTCAGCCTGATATGACAAGCAAATACCAACTAAGTTGGGGAAATATCCTGTTACTAGTTTTTATCGTTTTTGTATTGCTAATGGCAATGATGGTTTATAAAGCGGTTAATACACAATACGATTTAGTAAGCAAGGATTACTATGCTCAAGAACTACGACATCAACATAAAATGGATGCTATTAACAATGTAGCTCGTTTGGGATCTATAAGTATTTCCAAAGAAGGCCAACAATTGCAATTGCATTTACCCCAGAATATGCAGAGCAAAATTTCGAACGGTTACGCATGGCTCTATTGCCCTACCGATGCAAAGAAAGATGTTACACTGCCACTGATTTACTCGAAACCAACTGGAACGTATATTGTAGATATTACTCATGTAACATCCGGTAACTACATTATAAAAACCAACTGGGAATTTGAAAATCGCAATTATTACTGGGAGAAGCAACTTTATATAGCTAAATAAAATTGCATGTATACATCTTATCTTCTATCAGGGTTGCTATTGGGTATTTTTAGTAGTTTTCACTGTGTGGGTATGTGCGGTGCTATTGCATTTTCCCTACCTGTTCACACACAACAGCCAATTTCCAAGTTATTGTCATTGGGGTTATATCACCTTGGCAGAGTTACCATGTACGCAGTGCTTGGAATATTTTTTGGAGCGGTAGGAAGGCACGTTTTTATCGGCGGTTTGCAGCAATGGCTAAGTATTTTGCTAGGTGTTTTTGTACTAATTTTTGTTCTGGTGTTTTACAAAAGATCGGTTTTGGTTGGTGGATTTCCACTTATTGGTAACTTATATAATTGGGTACAAAAAGTGTTGATACTTACGCTACAGCGTAAAAGCAGTTTTGCAATGCTACTAGTAGGATTATTGAACGCTTTATTGCCATGCGGTATGGTTTATTTAGCAGTGGCTGGGGCACTAACTAGCAATAACACTTTTGCCGCTGGTTTATTTATGTTTGCCTTTGGTGTAGGAACCATTCCCCTAATGCTGGTAGTTTCTTACTTAGGCCTGTTAATACCTATTTCCTTCCGAAACAACCTAAAAAAAGCTATGCCTTACGCTATGTTTATAGTGGGTGTAGTGTTAATAGTCCGTGGTTTACAGTTGAATATACCTTACTTAAGTCCGTCTATTTCACCTATATCTACGCAGGCAGTATCTTGTCATTAGATAAGTTTTTAGGGCACGAAAAATGCCCCCAACAAAAGTGGAGGCATTACTTACTACAACCTAAAAATTTAACTTACAAAGTAAGGGGGGCGTACGCCAATTATCTAGCTGTATAGGTAGCGGTATAGGTGTAATTAACACCTCCAAAATTCTCGGAAAAGGTAGCTACCATCCTAGCGGCTGTTAGCTCACTAATATTCAAAACATTGGGTGTACCGCCTGTTTCCGTCATTTCTAACTGTGTTTCGTTGTTTAAAAACCGCCAGTTTCCACGCTCATATACTTGAGGGTCGGATGGGCTACATTTTGTGGCACCTTCTTCACCTGTATAAGTACCTGCTGAGGTAAATACGGTAATATCATCTAACTCACAAGCACTAGAGCCAGCTAGTAAATTAGTTTGACCAAAGATGGCTGGGCTCACTGTAAGGCCAGTAAGTAACCATGTTCTAGAAATAAGTGAGGTTTTGGTAACGGGTGCATCGTCGTTTTTCTTACCGCATCCAGCACCCACAAACACCAATACTGCAAGCGAAAAAATGGCAAATAAATTCTTTTTCATAGCCGTGTTTTTAAGTTTATTTTAAGTTAATACTGCTAAGTTAACAGGAATTTAAACTATTTGTTTACTGAATAGTCATCAAGTACTCCGCTTTAACCCTACAAGATTGACAATCAACACGTTTCCTGGAAAAATAAATTCTCTTATCTACCACATTCAAAGAAAAACCGTAGACTTTTACACAAAGGCCTACGGTTTTTAATATAGCCGATCAAGAAATTTCACCCGTACGATGAACAATTTCCGCCATTAAAACTCTACAATAAAGCCAATGGTGGGTAACACGTTTATTTCATTGTTGCTTAATAAAAACGGAATTCCGTTGCTACCATTTTGCTGTATCGGTTGGCCGTTCGTAGTTAAAAACGCTGTGTTATCTGCATTTCGCCTAAACGTATAGCTTGGTGGTGCAAAGGTTTGGGCTTGGTACCAGTTGGTTACATCCAAAAACAAATCAAAAGTGGCTTTTTTGAAATACCATTTTTTATCAATACGTACATCGCTGCTATTAAACCCGTTCAAACGCAGTTGATTGATTCTATTAAAATCAAGTACACCCTGACCAAGCGTTAAAAAATTAGCCTGGCTCGCTGCCATATCAAAATCGGTATACGGTGCTCCGCCTTGGAACCTAAACTTCAATCCTAACTCCCAGTTTTTCGGAAATTTATAACCCCATGTTAATGCAAGCAGGTGCCTGTTATCCCAAGCACTGGGTGCAAACCGTCCGTTAGCATTGGTATACTCACTTACATACAGTGTGTAACTCAATATTCCAAAAAAGCGTTTTGTAAGTTTTTGCTGGGCAAAAAATTCTAATCCGTAAGCTCTACCCTTTCCGTTGGTGCGTACAGGTTCATTACCTAATACATTAAAATTATTTCCCAAATTTGCCAAGCTAATTCCGTCTCTCACGCTAATTGGTACATTGCTGTATTGTTTATAAAAACCTTCTAAAGTAAAACGGGTAGTGCTGCTAGGTAAGTACTCAAAACCTGCTACATAGTGGTTACTAATGGTATAATCGGCATTTTTATTGCTAAAATTCCCCGCATTATCCTTGTAGCCAAGTACGGTATAAGGTGCTAACCTTGCATAACGTCCTACGCTAGCGTTAAAGCTCCATTTATCTGCCAATACATAATTGAAGCTTAACCGCGGCGATAAGGTTTGGGCAGCATTCATACCATTGGTAGTAAAGGTATTTACATCGGTACGTAAACCTCCGCTTACACCTAACCTATTGTTCATAAAACGCTTACCTACCTGTACAAATGCTCCTAGCCTTGCAAAGTTTATACTAGTATTAAAAGTGCTGGTAACATCGGGTTGAAAAGAGATTCTTGCAAAGGCATTATTGGTAAACTGAACCCATTGTGCGGATACACCGTAGGCTATTTTAAAGCCATTCACAGTTTGGTTAACATCGAATCGAAGTTTGTTTTCCGCTTCTACACTTTTGATGCCTAAATTTCTGGAGGCATCGGTTGGGTTAAGGTTATCGCTGAATCTATCTAACCTGTTATCCAACACATTTCTGCTAACAGCTAAATTCCAAAAACCATTATCAATAAGGTGTTTTAGGGCAAAACCAACGGTATAACTATTTTGCTGAATGGCAGGATTGCTATTTAATGCAAAAGTTTTTTCGGGTGTACTCTCCTGCGGCACAGCAAAGCTAAACCTATCTATCGCACCCACACCAAGCGTGGTCAAGGTAGTTTTTGCACTTAATTGGGTAGTGGTTTTAAATTGAAAATCCCAGTAGCTGGGGCGTATCGGTAAATCTAACGCCGAAAATAACAATTGCAAATAACTACGGCGTGCACTAGCCAAGAATGTAGTAGGGCGTTTGCCTTTTGCTAACGGACCTTCAAAAGTACCTGCTAGCTCTGTAGCACTTAACCGCACATTACCCTGTACCCTTTCACTGTTTCCTTTTTTCTGTTTAAAATCAAATACGCTACTCAAAGCGTTATCTACCCGAGCATCAAAAGCACTACTGCTTAGCTTCACATCTTCAATAAAACTAACGTTTAAAATACCTTGCGGTCCACCGCCAGCACCTTGTGTAGCAAAGTGATTGATAGTAGGGATTTCTATACCATCTAAGTAAAAAACGTTTTCGTTAGGGGCACCACCACGTATAATAATATCGTTTCTAAACCCTCCACCGCCTACACCGCCGCCTACACCAGGTAAACTTTGAATAACACGACTAATATCGAAATTACCACCTGGGTTTGCCTTAATTTCTTCCGTGGTCAATCGCTGCACACTCAACGGAGTTTCTAAACTGGCCGCCTTGGCTGTACGCCGACTGCCCTTTACTGTAACACCTTCAATGCTAGCCACACTGGGTTCTAGCTCTATTTGTACAGTACTAATATTACCTGAACTTACGGCTACATTGTATAAAACCACCGCATTAAAGCCCACACCGCTAGCCGCCACATTTACGGCACCGGCTTTTAAACCAGTTACGGTAAACTTACCAGCTGCATCGGTAATAGCCGTATTTCCACCGGGGTTAATGACTATATTAATGCCCGCAAGTGGTTGTTGGTTTTGCTTGTTTACCACCACACCTTGTAAACTTACAGGCCGCTGGGCTAGGCTCGCTAACGCCCAAAAACTACATAAAAGTAAAAATGTATAACGCATATATGAACTATTACTAGCATAGTTCAACATTATTGGTTTTAAATTGTTCTAAAAAGTGTAAAAATATTTTAAATTAGTACATAATTATACCAAATGAAGTACGAATTAGTACAAATCATCATAGGAAAACTATCGGAATTTGAAGCTCAGCAGCCAGGAAATGATGCAACTAGCTTAACCGATTTTGCCAAATTTATATTGGAAACCGAGGCCTCAGAAAACAAAACAACTACATTGAATGAAAGTCGTGGCCGCCCAGATAATGCCGAAACTTTAGACAGTATGCTAAGCAAACTGTTGGTGTTTTTATACCGCCACGCCAAGCTGAGAATACGCCAAGGTATGCAAGGTAACCTGCTTCAAGGTTTTGATGATTTTGCTTTTTTGGTTACCCTATACGGTTTGGGGCCGATGAGTAAAATGGAAATCATTGAAAAAAATGTTCAGGAAAAAAACACGGGGATTCAAATCATCAAGCGATTGATAGCTAAAAACTTGATGGAGGAAAGCGAGCACCCAACCGATAAAAGAAGCAAACTACTTACCCTTACCGAGACCGGTAAAACAGTATTACTACAAAGTTTTGCACCCATGAGCCATATTACGGAAACCATCAGCGGAAACCTTACAGAAACCGAAAAGCTACAATTGCTACAATTATTGCAAAAACTCCATACCTACCATTTGCCATGGTATTTAGGTATGGAGCGTTAA
>RDXK01000164.1 GCA_004292605.1 Bacteroidota bacterium | reverse complement strand
ACGCCGCCAATCCTTACTAGGGCTGCTTTTTGGCAAAACTATAAAACGAAGATTTTTATTGGGTAAGCCCATTAGTAAAAACTTGCCTACCGATCCTAAGTTCGTGATTACTAGTACCGATGATGATTTTGAAACTGCCTTGAAGCAAGTATTGGACGCTGTAGAAAAAGTATCGAATACAACGGTGGATACGGAAAATCCACATCCCTTTTTCGGGAAAATGACAGCAGATGAATGGGGTAAATTATGGTATGCTCATTTTCACCACCACCTTACACAATTTGGGGTGTGAGATAAAAAATCACTCCCCCAAATTGAATTAGCACCCTTCCCTATCGAAATAATCTTCCACTACCAATTACTTACCAGCCATTAGGTAAGCCTTAATAAATCCGTGTAAATCGCCATCCATTACTGGGCCTACATTTCCTACTTCATAGTCGGTTCTGTGGTCTTTAATCATTTTATACGGGTGAAATACGTAGCTCCTAATTTGGCTGCCCCACTCTATTTTCTTTTTCCCAGCATTGGTAGCGTTTTTGGCAGCTTCTCGCTTTTGTAGTTCTACTTCGTACAATCTACTCTTGAGCATTTTCATAGCTAATTCCCGGTTTTCTCCCTGGGTTCTGCTTTGCTGGCATTCCACTATAATTCCGCTAGGCGTATGCTTCAAACGCACCGCCGTTTCTACCTTATTTACGTTTTGTCCACCCTTACCCCCACTTCTGTAAAACTCCCACTCTACATCGGCCGGATTTACTTCTACTTCAATAGTATCATCAATTAACGGATAAACAAATACACTAGCAAAACTAGTATGGCGGCGTGCATTACTATCAAAGGGCGATATACGAACCAGCCTGTGTACACCACTTTCGGCTTTTAAAAAACCATAGGCAAAGGCTCCGTTCACCTCTATGGTAGCACTTTTAATGCCTGCACCGTCGCCTTCTTGCAAATCTAACTCAGTCAATTTCCAACCCTGCTTTTCACCGTACATTAAATACATACGCAGCAGCATCTCCGCCCAATCTTGGCTTTCTGTACCGCCTGCACCGGGGTTTATTTGAATTACAGCAGGCAACTCATCTTCGGGTTCATTCAGCGTACTTTTAAACTCCGCATCCTCCATAGCATTTAAGGCATTGGTGTAAGCTTCTTGTGTTTCCTCGTCGGTAGCATCACCCGCCTTCCAAAATTCAAAAAGCGTTACAAAATCATCTACACTCGTTTGAACGTGTAGGTATAATTTCAACCAAAACTCTTGGGTTTTGATTTCCTTCATGATGGTAGTGGCACGGGTATTATCGTCCCAAAAACCGGGTGACAAGCTAAGCTGCTTGTTTTGTTCTACTTTTTGCGTACGGTTATCGTAGTCAAAGAAACCTCCTCAGCACTGTTAATCGCTCTTGTAGTGCTTTAATTTGTTCAGCCGTCATTGTTGTACAATATTAGGCAGCAAAAGTAACGGTTACTTGGTGTTAGCGGGTAACTTTTTAATCAACTTGATTTGATCAATTAGTAAGGTGGCCACCAATTCAAATTGATCAGAAATACTTTTCAAATCGCTTAAAATACGCCTACTGGCCAAACTACTTTCATCGTTCCTAAACCCTTGCGAAATAGCTTTTTTTCTACTTTCTAGCAGTTGCTGTACTTTATTTTGCAACTTATTTTCACCCACCACGGCAGCGGTATCAGCAGTGGCTTCTGGCTCACTTTCCAGCAGTTGTTCGGCAAATGCAAATAAATTTTGCACCCGCTGGGTTATGTATTCAAAATCTTGTTTCTCAAACTGAAAACTGCGGCGCTGAGCATAATAACTTAAGCTAGCCACATAGCTGGTGAGTATATGATTGCTAGTAACCAATGGGTGATAGATGGCTAACTGCTGCTGTGTTTCCTTAGGTTCAGAAAGCATCCGTTGAAACGTATCGCTTAAATTAGCTAAAGCAATAAAGGCATTTTTACGGGCATTTTTATAGGCCGATATATCCCATGCGGTTTGTGTAAATTTTTGAGCTACGGTGTTAAAATAATGAGCATTGGCCTTTGTGGCTGCTAGTAGCTTTTCCTTGATTTGACTGGCCTCCCAATAAGGCAATACAAACCTGCTAACCAATAGGGCTACTACGCTACCAATGATGGTATCTAACACCCTATCGCTCAGGGCATTACGAACCTGAACCGATTGTAAAAAATCGAAAGTTAGCAGCACGTAAATAGTAATACCTACTGTGCTTACAAAATAGTGCAGGCGTAAAAAACTATAAGCCACCAACATGGCAATAATTAAGCAAACAAACTGAGCAGTAGCATCGGCCACGCCGTAAATAATTACCACACCCAAAACACTGCCTAGCAAAGTGCCACCGAGCCTGTGCCAGTTACGGGTGGCAGTAATAGAAAAACTAGGTTTTATAATGGTAATGATGGTAAGCAATATCCAATACCCATGGCCCAAATTAAAAATCCACGCTATGCAATACCCTACAATTAATGCAATAGTTACACGAATGGCATGCCGAAAATGACCCGATTGGAAACTCAGGTTATTCCACAGCAGCTGAGGGTGTATTTCGCTTTTTTGCACAAATAATGTGGGGTTTACTCGTTCCGTTTTTACCTCTAAACTTTTACTAGTGTAGCCAGTGGCTAATTGTAAACGCTGTACCCTTTCTACCACATCTTCCAAAGTGTGTAGCACGTTACGCAAAGCTATAAAGTGTTCCACGTTTTCTGTAGTAAGGTGCTCATCTCTGTAGGCGAAATATTGTTCTAATAATTGGGTGAGCGTGTAGGGAATAGCGTCGTTTTTAGGCACGGCTGTTTCCATTTGTATGGCCAAACCTATCTCCTTTAATTCCGCACTTATCATCAGCATCAACCGCTGTACTTTCGGTAATAATCCCGTACTAGCAAACCCTTGCTGCAACTGCTGATAATTGGGCGGCGAAGTAAAAACTCGTTCAAACAGATCCACACTATCCAAAAACAAAAGATTGATAATTCGGCCTTTTTTGGTGGCTTCATTTACATATAGCCTTGTTTTAAAAAGTATTTCTCGTAGTTCCTCCTGCCGCTGATGAATGGTTACTTGGTGCTTCATCATATTTTCAAACAGCACATCATAATCGGGCTGTGTACTGTAAAAGGCAGCCTTATTGTGTAGGTAATCGGCAATCTCCATCACACTTTCACCTAACAGCTGCTGTACTATTTTAAACGGCCTTAATTTGTACAAAATCAAACATAACAACAAATACCAAATACCGCCGGCAGTAAACAGTGCTAACTCCTGCAGTATAGGCAAAGCAGTAGCCTTGGTATCTAGGTGAAAAATAAACACTAATATGGCAATCAAGCCAATGGAATTCACCCGGTTACCGTACACACCCAATAGAGAAAAAAACATACCTAATACAGCCAATTCCGCAACTATCAACCATGGCATGGAATTGCTAACGGTGGCCAATAATGCTGCAAATAAATTAAATAGCAAACTATAAGCCATGGCTCTAACCCTGTGGTGGTAAGGACCAGGCAAATCGGTAAGACTAATACACAAAGTACCTAAAGGAAAAACCATACCCACCTGCAGCCACTGAAAATGCTGTAAAATAAGTACGGGTAATAGCACCGCGAACGTCATACGTACACCAGTATGCCAATGCTGACTGGTGATGAATTTTGTAAAAACTTGCTGGTAACTTTCTGTACGCATGTAATATGTAAAGATGCAAAAAACTAAGGGAAAGTGCTTGTGGTAAAAAACTACCTTTTAACGAAAAAAGGTTATTTCATAGGTTAAGAATCCTATGCACCCTTGTCACTTTAATATCATTCGGTAAATAGTAATTGATAAGTTATTGTTAGCGGTAATGCCAACACAACTCGAATACGACCTTTTAAAAATCGACCAATAACTCTTTTAGTATCTTTATATTACTAGAACTAAGGGTTACAATTCTGTGAACTTGAGACTTGGATATTCAATGATTGAAATAAGAAGCCCAAAAGAGTTAGTAAATTATGGAAACGAGTAAAAAAGAAAAACAGTTTGATACTGTAAAGATGATGAGAGAAATTAGGGACGTAATTAGCACGGAAACTCAGAATATGACTTTTGAAGAATTAAAAGCGTACATCAAACAAAAACTTGCTGATAACAACACAAAACTCGTTGGTCAGTAATAGTTTCAAAAATAGGCACTACCGCTAGAACGAGGTTTTTTCAAGTTTGGGCCCACGATTGAGCTGTATAATATGGGCTCTTCTTGCTTGACAGTACTATATAGAAGACCAACCGCTTTTCAAACCCTTGTATTAATTTGACAAACAGCCTGTCGTATGGAGCTTGGCGTTACGGACCGGCCAAATGCTTACTCTCCCAAGTGCCCTATGCACTCCAACGCCTAAAAAAACGCTCACTTTTTCCAGTTAATAAAAAAAGCGGCTTCAAAATTTGAAGCCGCTTTTTTAGTTATTCCGCTTGTGCTATTTCTGTACTTTGCTCTGCCGCTCGTTCTTTAAAACTAAACACAATTTTTCCATTGGGTTCGTCTAAATCGGCCTGTAGTACATCGCCTTGTTTCACATTCAAATTCAAAATTTCCTCTGCTAACGGATCTTCCAAATACTTTTGAATAGCCCTGTGCAATGGCCGTGCACCAAACTGTACATCGTATCCCTTATCCGCTATAAAAGCCTTGGCATCTTCTGAAAGTTCTAAGGAGAATCCTAAATTTTTCAATCGCTTGGTTACACCTTTCATTAAAATATCAATGATTTGGAATATATCATCTTTTGATAATGAATTGAAGATTACCACATCGTCGATACGGTTTAAAAACTCTGGACTAAACGTTCTTTTCAGGGCCTTTTCTATCACGGCTTTATTGTTCTCATCTTGGTTCTGTACCCTAGCCGCTGTAGCAAAACCTACCCCATCGCCAAACTCTTTTAATTGGCGAACACCAATATTGGAGGTCATGATGATCAAGGTATTTTTAAAATCTACTTTTCGGCCCAAACCATCTGTTAACTGACCATCGTCTAATACCTGTAACAGAATGTTATAAATATCTGGGTGAGCTTTTTCTATTTCATCTAATAGTATTACGCTATAAGGCTTACGGCGTACACGCTCTGTTAACTGTCCACCTTCTTCATAACCCACATAGCCCGGAGGTGCACCAATAAGGCGAGATACGGTGAATTTCTCCATGTATTCACTCATATCTATACGTATCAAAGCCTCCTCTGAATCAAACATATTACGAGCCAATGTTCGAGCCAATTCTGTTTTACCCACACCTGTAGGCCCTAGGAAAATAAAAGTACCAATAGGCTTCTTCGGATCTTTCAATCCTACTCTATTTCTTTGGATGGCTTTTACCACTTTGTTAATGGCTTCATTTTGCCCCACCACAGAACCCATTACTTCTTCATTCATTTTACGAAGCTTCTCGGTTTCGGCTTGTACCATTCGTTTTACGGGTATGCCCGTCATCATGCTTATCACCTCGGCTATGGCTTCCTCATCTATGGGGTAACGCTTGTTCTTGCTATCTTCCTCCCAAATTAGTTTGGCAGAATCTAGGCGTTCTACTAGCTTTTTTTCCTCATCGCGTAAGGCAGCGGCTAATTCAAATTTCTGGCTTTTTACTACTTTACTTTTTTCCAATTTCACATCTTCCAACTCCTTTTCTAGTTGTAAAATATTCTCTGGAACATTGATGTTTTTTAAGTGTACCCTTGCCCCTACTTCATCCATTACATCAATGGCTTTATCGGGCAATAACCTGTCGGTCATGTATCGATCGCTCAGTTTTACACAAGCTTCAATAGCTTCTTGGTTGTACTGAACACTGTGGTACTCCTCGTATTTACTTTTTATGTTATTTAAAATTTGTATAGTTTCATCTATACTAGGTGGTTCTACTAGTACTTTTTGGAAACGTCTATCTAACGCACCATCTTTTTCTATGTACTGGCGGTATTCATCTAAAGTACTAGCACCAATGCATTGCAGCTCGCCACGGGCAAGGGCGGGTTTAAATATATTGCTAGCATCTAGGCTTCCGCTAGCACCACCGGCACCTACAATGGTATGAATTTCATCAATGAATAAAATTACATCGCGGTTCTTTTCCAGCTCATTCATAATGGCCTTCATACGTTCTTCAAACTGGCCACGGTATTTGGTACCTGCTACTAGGGCTGCAAGGTCTAAACTTATCACTCGCTTATCAAACAATACACGGCTCACTTTACGCTCTACTATACGTAATGCCAAACCTTCTACTATGGCGGTTTTACCCACACCTGGTTCACCTATTAAAATGGGATTATTCTTTTTTCTACGAGACAGTATTTGCGATACCCTTTCTATCTCAGCTTCCCGGCCGACAATAGGATCTAAATTACCCGATTCAGCTATTTTGGTAATGTCTCTACCAAAATTATCTAACACAGGCGTTTTGCTTTTAGCGGCACCTTGTTTGCTGCTACTAGCACTACTGCGTTGCTGGTTATAGTTTTTCTTCTCCTCATCAAAATCGTCGTCATTATCCTCCGGAAATTCATTGCGAGGTTCAAAGCCTTTATCGGTAGATAATTCTGCCCTAAACAAATCGTAATCTACCCCAAACTCACCCACAATTTGCGTAGCAATGTTTTCCTTGTTTTTAAGAATGGAAAGCATCAGGTGCTCTGTTTCTACCATCGGACTTTTGAGCGTTTTAGATTCCAATACCGTAATACGTATCACCTTTTCAGCTTGCTTAGTAAGCGGTACGCTATTGATGGTAGTAATATCGCTGCCGTTCTTTGATTTTACAGCATTTTCTATACGCTTTCGTAATTCAAATAAATCAACATTCAAATCTTGTAAAATTTTTACAGCCGTGTTTTCGCCTTCGCGTATTAAACCCAGCAGCAAATGTTCTGTGCCAATAAAATTGTTCCCTAACCGTAGGGCTTCTTCTCTGCTAAAGGATATAATTTCCTTTACCTGCGGCGAAAAATCTTTATCCATACTATAAAAAATTAGCTGTGTACAATGATAACAAATATTTTTGCGTGTATAGTGCTAGTTTTTACACACTATGTTAAACAAATAATAATATGGCTGAGGAAGTCAAAATTGATACCAAGGAAAAATTTGTGGTATTGCATGTAACCACCCCTGCAATGTATGACAATTTATCAGCCAAGTTGTTTGAATTGGCTCATAACCAATTACAATTGGTGCCAAAAAATGTAATTATCAATTTTACCCAAGTAGCTACTGCCCATACCGACCATTTTAAACCCTTAATAGAACTACAGCAAACCTTTTATGAGCATAATGCCAGTTTGGTTTTTTGTGGCTTACGCGAAACCATTGAAAATGAGCTAGAACAAGCAGAACTACTAGAAATAATGAACACTACCCCTACCGAAAGTGAGGCGTGGGATATAGTACAAATGGAAGAAATAGAAAGAGAATTGCTCGACGATGAGGAGCCACTTTTTCAAGGCTTTGATCCCGAAAATTAGTCTTTATTTACTGCCTACATTTTTTACTGCACCTATAGCTAAACTTACCCAACCGGCTATAAAACATATACCACCTAAAGGCGTAATGGCACCAAGCCAGTTTAACGGTGTGGGCATGTGTACCCTGCTATAGGTAAGCAGGTATAAACTACCACAAAAAATAACCGTGCCCGCTATAAAAAACCGATAGCTGTACTGTAACCATTTTGCTGCTAATTGCTGTGCTAACGCCGCCAAAAGCAAGATGCCCACAGCGTGGTAAAACTGATACTTTACCGCTATTTCAAAAGTGTTAAGCGTGGCTTCATCGGCCCTTGCCTTTAACGCATGTGCACCAAATGCACCCAATAAATTGGCCAAGGCCGCTAACAAGGCTCCTACAATGATTTTACTTTTTTGCATAATGATGGTAGGCTTTAAGTATCTGCTGTAAAGATATTGTTGAGGAGCTTACGGTAGCGTGTGCTCTACTATAAAACCCATACCTAGCCTGCAATTGCAAGGTTAAAAAATGATGCAGTTCTTGTTCCGATTTTCCGGCTAATAATGGTCTGTTTTTTAACTCTTGTGTTTGCACCAATCGCTTCGCCAATACATGTGTGGGTACGTTTAAAAATAACACGAAACCCTTTTGTAGCAATAACTCCATGGTATTACCAAAGCAAGGTAACCCACCGCCCGTAGCTATTACCTGTGGGTGAGGCGATTGGCAGTTTTTTACCCATTCTGCTTCGGCATTTCTGAAGTAGTTCTCCCCTTTTTGCTCAAAAATTTCTGGTATAGAAAGTTGCTGGTTCCGGGCAATTTCCGCATCGGTGTCCGTAAATGGCCAATGCAAATGCGTAGCTAATGCCTTACCTATAGTGGTTTTGCCGCTACCCATTAACCCAACTAAAAAAATACTCATGCTTACTTGGTTCTTATAGCCACCACAGGATCCATTTTTGCGGCGGCAGATGCTGGTAAAATTCCCGCCAAAATACCCAATACCACACAAATGGTAAAAGCTAACAATATAATACCACCGCTTATGATAATTTTAAAAGGCATTACGGAGGATAATAACAAGGCAATTAACCATACAAAAAACAAACCTAGTAGTCCACCAATAATGCATAAGAAAGCACTTTCCAGCAAAAACTCGGTAAGTATGGTGCTACGCTTGGCTCCAATGGCTTTCTTCAAACCTATTTGGCTAGTACGTTCCCGTACCGTAACAAACATAATATTGGCCACACCAAAAGCACCTACTATTAAACTTAAAAAGGCAATAGCCCAGCCGCCAATGTTTACCGACTTAAATACACCACCTACTTGCTGACTAAACTGGTTAATATCGTTCAGGGTAAAATTATCCTCGGTTTTGGGGCTCAGGCGCCTTATTTGTCGCATTACACCGCGTAATTCATCTAACACAGCTACGCTAGGTACATCTTTTTTACCTTGTATCATGATAATGCCACCTGCATTATCGTCCTTGGTATCATATACTTGGGCAAAAAATCGGTAGGCTGTAATTACAGCGTTATCATAATCGAACCCGCCTACAAAGCTTTGTCCTTGTTTTTCCACCACACCTACTACTTGCAGGTATTTTTTATCGAATATCAGCACCTTGCCTATGGCTTTATCGGCGCTGCCATACAGTTCCTCTGCAATGCGGTGCCCAATTACACCTACAGGTACTCCACGGTCGAACTCCGTTTCATTTAGGTATCTTCCTTTTTCAATGTTAATGGTTTGAATTTTGTTAAAATCCTCCCCTACGCAGTAGATGCTTACACCAGTTAATTCATTTTTTTCATATTTCACTCGGGCTTGGGTATTTTGAAAATACGTAGCATTACCTACAAGGCTGGCCCTTTGTTTTATGTAATTTACTTCATTGTACGTAGGCTTTGGGCGGTTAACGTATTTCCACCAAGGGTAATCGTTTCCACCACCGTAATCCCATTTATCTAGGTAGATGGTATTGGAACCTAAGGCATTAATATCGGTTTGAATTTTTTGCTCTAAGCTACCCACCGTAGCCAATACACCAATGATGCAAAAGATTCCAATGGTAATTCCAAACAAGCTCAGAAAGGTACGTAATTTGTTTACCCTTAGCTCCTGCAGAGCCATCAAAAAACTATTGAAAACAATTTTTATACTACGCATGCTGCAAACTACTAAATATGCTATTTCTAATTAGGGCAATTTATGTAAACGGGCTTTACCCAATTATAAGTGGAAAATTACCCATACAAGTAAACCATACCATTATATTATGTGTTATAGGTGTGTGTTAAAAATATATACGTAGCACGTGTGAGTATAAGCGACCGATAAACTTACTTTTGTGCAACTTAGTTTTAACAAACAATCATATATTATGACCTGGAAGCAAGTATTTACATCAAGCGTGGGCATGAAGCTTACAATGGCACTCACGGGTATTTCCTTAATTTTATTTTTAGTAGTACATGCCGGCTTAAATGCCTGTATTTGGGCCAACGACAATGGCGAAATGTTTAACAAAGCCGCTCATTTTATGGGCTCCACGGTGGTAATTAGAATTTTAGAAGTGGGTTTGTTTGTTTTTCTTTTCTCTCATATTATCCAAGGTTTGGTGTTAGAAGGTTATAACCGTAGCAAACGTGGAAGCGTGGGTTATGCGGTAAGTTACGGCAATAAGGGTAGCAAATGGTATAGCCGTAGCATGGGCTTATTGGGCACCTTGCTTTTGTTGTTTCTAATTATGCACTTAATTCATTTTTGGGTACCAAGTAGGTTTACAGGCTTGGATGCTGTAACGATTGATGGTAAACCTCACCATAATTTGTTTAAAGAAATGGTAGTGGTTTTCACACATCCGCAGTACGGTTTGTACATTGTTATATTATACGTGTTAGGTTGCATCAGTTTAGGCTACCACTTGGCTCATGGTTTCCAAAGTGCTTTTAGAACTATGGGAGTAAGCAATAAAAGGTATCAGCAAATGTTAATTAGTTTGGGTTACGGTTATTCTGTAATTATTACCCTTGCGTTTGCTGCTATGCCTATTACTATTTACTTAGGTGTGGTAAAATTTACTGAGCCTACAGCGTTGAATTCAATTATTGAAACATTTAAAACAATAGCTATATGTTAGATGCTAAAATTCCTTCGGGCCCATTGCATGAAAAGTGGACCAAGTATAAGGGTTCTTGTAAGCTGGTAAACCCAGCCAACAAGCGCAAGTTAGAAGTAATTGTAGTGGGTACAGGTTTAGCAGGTGCCTCCGCGGCAGCTAGTTTGGGCGAATTGGGGTACAAAGTGAAAGCTTTTTGTTTTCAGGATTCTCCCCGCAGAGCTCACTCTATTGCAGCCCAAGGTGGTATTAACGCCGCTAAAAACTACCAAAACGACGGCGATAGCGTATACCGATTGTTTTACGATACTATTAAAGGGGGCGATTACCGTGCCCGTGAAGCCAACGTTCACCGTTTGGCGGAAGTAAGTACCAATATTATTGACCAATGTGTGGCACAAGGTGTACCCTTTGCCCGTGAATATGGTGGCTTATTGAGCAACCGTAGCTTTGGTGGTACCCAAGTACAGCGTACATTTTATGCCGCAGGCCAAACCGGTCAGCAGTTACTAATTGGTGCCTACCAAGCCTTGGAGCGTCAAGTAGCTTTGGGTAACGTAGAAATGTTTACCCGCCATGAAATGTTAGATGTGGTAATGATAGACGGTAAAGCCCGTGGAATTATTGCCCGCGACTTAGTAAACGGCAGTTTAGAGCGTCATTTCGGTCATGCTGTTTTATTATGTTCTGGTGGTTATGGTAATGTGTTCTACTTATCTACCAATGCTATGGGTAGCAATGTTACCGCCGCTTGGAAGGCTCATAAAAAGGGTGCTGCATTTAGCAACCCATGCTTTACACAAATTCACCCTACCTGTATACCGGTAAGTGGCGAACACCAAAGTAAACTAACGCTTATGAGCGAAAGTTTAAGAAACGATGGTAGAATTTGGGTGCCCAAAAAACAAGGTGACGATAGAAAAGCTACTGATATTCCTGAGGAAGAAAGAGACTATTATTTGGAACGCCGCTACCCTGCTTTTGGAAACTTAGTACCAAGAGATGTGGCTAGCCGTGCGGCCAAAGAACGCTGCGATGCTGGCCATGGTGTAGGTAGCAGTAAGCAGGCTGTTTACCTAGATTATGCCGATGCTATACAGCGTTACGGAAAGGCAGAAGCCAACAAGCGTAACTTAAAAAATTTATCGGCAGAGGCTATTACACGATTGGGTAAGGATATAGTGAAAGAAAAGTACGGCAACTTGTTTGATATGTACGAGAAAATCACTGGCGAAAACCCGTACGAAGTGCCTATGCGTATTTACCCAGCGGTACACTACACCATGGGTGGCCTTTGGGTAGATTATGAATTACAAACCACCGTACCAGGTTTATACGCCCTTGGTGAAGCCAACTTTAGCGATCATGGTGCTAACCGCTTAGGTGCTAGTGCCTTGATGCAAGGTTTAGCCGATGGTTATTTTGTAATACCGTACACTATAGGAAACTATTTGGCCGATGAAATACGTACTAACAGTATTTCTACCAACCACGAAGCTTTTGTAAAAGCAGAACAAGAGGTAAACGACCGTATTAAAAAACTAATGAGCATACAGGGTAAACAAACCGTAGAAAGTATGCACAAGCGTTTAGGTAAAATAATGTGGGATAAATGCGGAATGGCCCGTAACGAACAGGGGTTGAAACAAGCCATTCAAGAAATACGCGACTTGAAGAAAGAATTCTGGAGCGATATACGCATACCCGGTAAAATAGATGAATTTAACCCAGAACTAGATAAAGCGAACCGTGTGGCCGACTTTATAGAACTAGGTGAACTAATGTGTTTAGATGCGTTAACAAGAAACGAAAGTTGTGGTGGCCACTTCCGGGAGGAGTACCAAACCGAAGAAGGCGAAGCATTACGCAACGATTCCGACTATATGTACGTATCATCTTGGGAATACAAAAACGATAGCGAATGGCAATTACACAAAGAGGAATTGCTGTACGATGTGGTAAAACCAAGCCAACGCAGTTACAAATAATTACACACTCATCTATAAACTATACTTGGTATGGAACATACAAATTTGAATTTAACACTAAAGGTTTGGCGACAGGCCAATGCAAATACTCCAGGAAATTTTGAAACGTACAATGTTTCTGATATTTCTACAGAAATGAGCTTTCTTGAAATGTTCGATGTTTTAAACGAACAATTAATTAAAGAAGGTAAAGACCCTGTGGCCTTCGACCACGATTGTAGAGAAGGTATTTGTGGTATGTGCAGCATGTACATTAATGGTAAACCACATGGCCCGTGGCAGGCCAATACCACTTGCCAGCTACACATGCGTGCATTTAAAGATGGTGAAACCATCACTGTAGAACCATGGCGTGCGGCTGCCTTCCCTATTATTAAGGATTTAACGGTAAACCGTAGTGCTTTTGATAGAATCATACAAGCGGGTGGCTATATTTCTGTTAATACGGGTAATGCAGTAGATGCAAATAGCCTACCTGTAGATAAAGAAAAAGCAGATAATGCGTTTTATGCAGCAGCCTGTATTGGTTGTGGTGCCTGTGTAGCAGCGTGCAAAAACAGCTCTGCTATGTTGTTTTTATCGGCTAAAGTATCGCACTTGGCCTTGCTACCACAAGGTGAACCTGAGCGTAAAAATAGAGCGTTAAATATGATTGCCCAGATGGATAAGGAAGGCTTTGGTGCATGTACCAATACTGGTGCTTGCGAAGCTACTTGCCCTAAGGAAATTTCCTTGGCTAATATTGCTCGTTTAAACTTAGAGTATGTAGGTGCAGCCTTATCGGCCAGCAACTAGCATCATAACTTTTATACTTAGTAAAAGCCGTTCCCGCAAGGAGCGGCTTTTTTGCTGTGTAGG
>RDXK01000094.1 GCA_004292605.1 Bacteroidota bacterium | reverse complement strand
CAGCTGCCTAACGCTACGGATAGAAAGGGTACTGCAGCAGCTATCAAGCCACAGTTGTGTAAAACTTAACTAGCTATCCGGCTTTGCTTTTTCCATTGCCACCCACGTATGCTACATTTGCACTTGTAATTAGAGCCGTTTATGAAACAGTTATTCGTTTGTTTATTGCTTGCCACAGGCAGTTTTGCCCAAACAAAAAAGGAGAAAAAAGCACAAGCCAAGCAAGATGCAGTGCTTACCACCCAGCTACAACGCCATATAGCCATATTAGCCAGCGACAGCTTGCAAGGCAGGCGTACAGGTACTACCGGTGAGCAATTAGCGGCCGACTATATTGCTAAACAATACCAACAATACCAGCTAAAACCTGCTGGAACCAACGGAACCTTTTTTCAAACCTTTGCTATAAACGAGGGGAAAAAAATACCCGAGGCAAAAAACAATTGTACCATCAATGGTACTGCCATCACGGTAGCCAAGCAGTACTATCCACTAGCTTATTCCGCCAACGGTAGCATTGAGGGTGAGGCCATGCTGCATGTAAACCGGGCACAAGAACCCTGGCTGGTAGATGTTGCTGAAATAATGGAAGCCAACCAAGATAATCCGCATTTTGATATAGCTAAAGCGGCTTACCAAGCTTGTAAACGTGCCGCTGAAAAGCAAGCTACCGCTGTTATTTTATACAATAGCACCACCAAAACCGATAATATTTTATTTGATAAAAACGATACTACCGCCGCCCTACCTATACCCGTTTTGTATATTACCCACGCTGCATGGAAGCAAGCTGTGGGCAGCAGTGGCCATTGTAAAATAAAGGCAGCTGTATTGTTTGAAATTCCCAAAAGAACCGGCACCAACGTGGCTGCTTTTTTAGATAATAATGCCACCAAAACCGTAGTAATTGGGGCCCATTACGATCATTTAGGTATGGGGGAAGATAAAAATAGTTTAGATGGCGAAGGGCATATTCATAATGGGGCCGACGATAATGCCAGCGGTACCGCAGCTATTATAGAACTAGCCCGTTTGTTACAGCAAAAGCCATTAAAAAATACCAATTTTCTTTTTCTTTCCTTTTCTGGTGAGGAGTTAGGTTTGCTAGGTTCCAAATATTGGCTGCAAAACCCAAGCATAGGTATTACTCCACACTATATGCTCAATTTAGATATGGTGGGCCGATACGATACGGCTAAAAAACTTACCATTGGTGGTGTAGGCACATCGCCAAGTTGGGGTAAAGTATTGAACCAAATCAACTCATCCTTGATCATAAAAACCGATAGCAGCGGTGCCGGCCCTAGCGACCATGCCAGCTTTTACAGAAAAAACATTCCGGTATTATTCTTCTTTACCAACAGTCATTCCGATTACCACAAAGCATCCGACGATGCCGATAAAATTAATACCGATGGTATAGTACAAATAGTAAAATACATACAGCAGGTAGTAACCATTACCGATACGTTGCCTAAACTAGCGTTCACCGCTACAAGGGAGCAGTCTATGGGCAAAGGGGTAGGTTTTACGGTAAGTTTAGGTGTGATACCCGACTATGGTTTTACCGGAAAAGGGGTAAAAATAGATGGCGTAAGCAAGGGGAAATTAGCAGAGAAAATTGGGTTACAAGCCAGCGATATTTTACTACAACTGGGCGAATACAAGTTTGTAGATGTAAGTAGCTATATGCAAGCCCTCAGTAAATTTAAAAAAGGCGATACTAC
>RDXK01000093.1 GCA_004292605.1 Bacteroidota bacterium | reverse complement strand
GAGATGGTGGGAAACGGCGAGTCGGTTTTTAACTGCTTAACATCGAGTATAAACGACAATAAGCGTTTAAAAACGGATAATAAATCAGCGAAAGCAAAGCCAGTAAAGGGTTTGAGGGGAGTGTGTAAAAAGTGGTTAGATGCGAGTTACGGTACCACTGTGTTGGCAGCAAGTGTAAAGGATAACACCGCAATAACAAACAGACAACAAAAAACAGTGAAAAAGTAAACCATTTTGACAGGTGACCAAAGACATAGAAACGATACAACAAACGGGACGGCGAGTAAGCCAACGCTCATAGCCGACCCTTCGCAAAACCAAAAAAGCCACTTCTTTGCCAACGCACCGATAAGAATGATAAATTTGACATATTAACAAGACACTGAAAGAATAAATGCAAGGAAAACAACTTAGAAAATTAGAAGCTGAACTTTGGAGAGCAGCAGACCAACTTAGAGCTAACAGTAAACTAACGGCTTCGGAATACTCTATGCCGGTGTTGGGTCTTATATTTTTACGACACGCACACAACCGATTCCAGAAAGTAAAAATTGAAGTGGAAAAAGATTTGCCCGTGCACCCACAACGTGGCAGACGACCTGTAACCAAAAAAGATTTTGAGGAACGCAATGCAATGTTCCTACCCGAAAAGTCACAGTTTGACTATTTGGTTTCATTGCCCGAAAGTGCCGACATAGGAGAAGCCATAGACAACGCAATGAAACTGATTGAGGAGGAATACGACAACCTCAAAGGCGTATTGCCCAAGAACTTTTCCATTTTCAGTAAAGACTTGTTGCGGGAACTGCTCCGCATTTTCAATAAAGAAGTATTGCAAAAGGCCGAAGGCGATTTGTTCGGGAAGATTTACGAATACTTCCTCAACAAATTTGCAATGACGGGAGCACAAGAAGGCGGAGAGTTTTTTACGCCTATGAGTTTGGTGCAAACCATTGTTAACATCATTGAACCCGACCACGGTATTGTGTTTGACCCTGCCTGCGGCAGTGCAGGTATGTTTGTGCAAACGGGCTATTTCATAGAAAGTGAAGGACTAAAACCTGCCGAGAAAGTAACTTTTTTTGGTCAGGAAAAAGCCGAACTCAACACCAAATTGGCTAAGATGAACCTTACTGTGCACGGACTGGAAGGTAAAATATTTGAAGGCAATACGTTTTATGAAGACAAACACAGTCTTGTGGGTGGTGCCGACTTTGTAATGGCAAATCCACCGTTTAATGTGGATGGCGTAGATAAAGCCAAAGATATAGTAAAGAAAGACCCTCGCCTGATATTGGACGGCAAGGTAAACCTGCCCAAAAACGATAACGCCAACTATTTGTGGATTCAGTATTTCTACAATTACCTGAAACCTACAGGCAGAGCAGGTTTTGTAATGGCATCCTCTGCCAGCGATGCAGGACACAGCGAAAAAGACATTCGAGAAAAGTTGGTAAAAACAGGGGCGGTAGATGTGATGATGGCTATTGGAAACAACTTTTTCTATACCCGTTCATTGCCTTGCACCCTTTGGTTTTTTGATAGAGCAAAAGAACAAGACGAAGCGAAAAAAGATAAAGTGTTGATGCTTGACGCAAGGAACATTTACCGCAAAGTAACCAGCAAGGTAAACGACTTTAGCCCCGAGCAATTGCAAAACCTGATTTGCATTGTAAACTTGTATAGAGGCAACACTAAAAAGTTTGAAACCACCGTAAAAAGTTATTTGCA
>RDXK01000163.1 GCA_004292605.1 Bacteroidota bacterium | reverse complement strand
CCCCTACTATCCTGGTGGTGTAAACCGCCTTTGTATATAAAACTTATGGCACTAAAACCGCGGTGTGGGTGTGGCCCTACGCCCTGCTGATGCAAGGGAATATTTGGGTCTATCACCGCTTTACCATGATGAAAAACTAGAAAAGGATTGGCATATCCGTCGGCCGAGGGCAACAGTTCCTGCACTTCTATAGTGCCTACATGGGTACTGCTTCCGGCTATTATTTTCTGTACCGTTTTCATGTGTATAGTTTTTATATTATGCTTGGTGAAGCACCATGGGTACTTCCATTAATAAAAATTCTGTATCGGTATGGGTTTCTATGGTTAGTTCGGTTACTTGCTGCATACCTAGGCCATCTCGCTTTTGTAATTTTTCGCCATTCACGGTTATTTCGCCATTAATTACAAATACGTATACGCCACTTTCCGGTTTGTTTAAATGGTAGGTAGTGGTATTAGCCGCAGTAAAATGGCCTAGTGTAAACCATGCGTTTTGGTTTATCCAAACTGCATTGTCGTTATCCGGCGCCACTACGGTGGTTAATTGGTTTAATCGCTCTGCTTTTGGAAAGCTTTTTTGGCTATACCTAGGGGCTATATTTCGCTCCTTAGGAAACACCCAAATTTGTAAAAACTCCACTGGGGCATGACTGTTAGCATTTTTTTCGCTGTGGGTAATGCCGCTGCCAGCACTCATTATTTGTACATCGCCTTGTTTGATGATGGCATGCCTACCCGTACTATCGTTGTGCTCTAAATCGCCACTCAACGGTATGGATACTATTTCCATATTATCGTGTGGGTGCTTGCTAAAACCCATGCCGCCCGCCACGGTATCGTCGTTCAATACTCTTAAGGCACCAAAATGTATACGCTCCTCATTGTAATAGCCGGCAAAGCTAAATGTGTGGTAGCTATTGAGCCAACCATGGTTGGCATGACCGCGACTGCCAGCTGGGTGAAATGTAGTTTTCATAACGACTGCTTTTATTTAATTACGTGTATGTACATGTATTTGTTCAAAAAAATATTATTGTTCGTTTTCTCTTAACTTTTCGCAGAGCTTACTTAGTTGTTCTGCTTCATGGTTCGATAGGGTGATGAGCTGCTGCATCAGCATATCTACCGCTATGGTACTTTCCGCCAGTAGCACCATGCCTGCTTGCGTAAGCTGCATCACGGTTTCCCGTTTATCTACCTCGCTAGTACTACGCAACACTAGCTTTTTTAGCACTAGCCTATCTATAATACGGGGTACATTGCTGCTACGCTCTATCATACGGCCGGCTATTTCCTTTACACATAATGTTTCTGGGTGCTTGCCTTTTAAAATACGTAGCACATTGTACTGTTCATGCGTTAAATCGAACTCCTTTAGGGTTTTGGTAAGCTGTGTTTTTAGCCACCAAGCGGTGTACAACACGTTTAAGTGAGCCTTTTGTACGGGGCTACTAAACTTACTACTCTGAAGGGCTTTTTCTAACTGCATAAACGAATTACCACACAAATATATGTACATACATGCATTTTGCCAACCAACCTTTGAATTCTTAACATTTGGTAAGGAAGATGGTGGGAGTTTATGGGAGGTATTTCTTTGCCGCCTGCATAAAACTAAAAGCTAATGCATACCGCGGATGTGGACATGGTATTATTTTCCGTTATTATATCCGAACCCACCCAACTTGTTTCATTTTTGGAGAGAAAATGGGAGATATTTCTACAATAGAAATTCTTTCACCCTAGCAGTTTTCATTTGAACCGCCCTTAAAAAACTGGCGTTCCAATTCTTAATCTCTACATTTCGGTTCATATAGTGTATTACATCATCCAAGCTAACACTTCCTTCAAAAAAGGTATTTGTGCCGAAACAGTTATGACGGTATTTTGCAAGTAATTTGCTCAGAACCCTATCCTCTTCTGTTTGTGTTTCAATTTCTGGGTAGGGAACAATGTAATGGCGTTTTATTTTTTTAATGGCCTCTGTAACGGTACAAACGAAATCAAAAGGCCATTTGCCACATTTTTCTGGTGTTTCAATAAACTTCACAATATCTTTTGCACCTACACCATAAAAAATAATCACTTGATTGGTATTGCGGATAGCGTAAAGTTCCTTTTTTACAAAATCAAGCACGTCAACTTCTGAAATTTCTACCGTTCCCATTTCCTATTTTTTTCTTGGCTTTTTCGGTTTCTCTGTTGTAAATAAATCTGCCGTGTACTTTTCGTAGAGTTCAAATAAAAACTCCATCCTATCTCATTAGTAAGCGAATATCAAGAGCTAATCATAGGCTTCACTTCTTTATTAAACGCAGTTTTAATAACGTATAAAGGAAAGTCCTTTGAAGATCTTTTCCACCCATTTTACTCTAGAAATACCCTACTAATTATTCGCCGGCCGGTATAGCTGACTGGTTTGTATAATCAGTTCGGGCAGGGTTTCTACCGCAAACAAATGCATTAAATGGTATACTTGTTTTTCAATGGAGCTTCGGCTTTTGTGTACACTTTCTGCTATTTGCTTATAGGTAAAGCCTTGCTGTAATAATTTAAGTAGCAATACTTGCCGCTCGTTTAAGGTGGGAAACAGTTGGTTGTTCAATAAGTGCAAAAACTGGTGAACATCGTTGGCCACTATCTCGTATCTAAAATTGTTCAATTCTGGGTCGGTATGTAATTTGGAAAATCTTCCCAACACGATGGATTGTCCGTCCTCCGTATTCTCCACCACACCCACGGAACATCGTACCGGAACCTCCGTACCGTTTTGGTGTAGCTTATTTAAGTACATGGTAAGGCAGCAACCCATTCTATCATTCAACGGTAGATTACCAATATACTGTATGGCTTTGGCGTTTAATTCGTTCGACTGGCGTTTGTGCCTCACAGCCGTGGCCGACATAACAAAGGGAACGGTAATATCCGCATCGGGAACACCTATTAAATTTTGCCAGCCACCACAACTTACCACCAAATCCTGCTCAAAATTGTACAAATAGTACGCTTCATGCTCAAACATCAGGCTATTGCTGGTAGGGCTACTCATATAAAAACAAGAGTTTATAGTAAAAATATGTGAAATAGGCACAAATTAATCGGTCAGTGCTCTTTAATTTTAACCCTCGGGCCGATGGTACTGGTATTTTAAGAAACCATTTACAAAACCGGCTTTTTACACTTTTATGCAAAAAACTACGTTAGTAATAGGTGCTAGCACCAACCCAGAAAGGTATAGCTTTAAAGCCATTGCTCTGCTACAGCGTTACCAGCACCCAATAGTAGCAGTGGGCCTACGCCAAGAAGATGTATTAGCCATACCCATACAAAAAAATATACCTAGCCAAGCCGCTGTACATACGGTAACCCTGTATGTAAACCCTAGCTTGCAGCAGCAGTACTACACCGCTATTTTAGCGCTAAAGCCACAACGCATCATTTTTAACCCCGGAACTGAAAACCCGGAATTGGCCGCTTTAGCTAATGAGCAAAATATAGAAACTATAGATGCTTGCACCTTAGTGCTACTTTCTACTGGCCAATACTAGTAGTATATTTGCCGCATGTTATACCCCGCAATACGCAATTTACTGTTTCAATTTCCGGCGGAAGATGTGCATCATTTTTCCATGAATGGCCTACAAACCATTTGTAAACTAGGTGTAGGCAAAAAATTGCTAGCGCAAGCTTTTACCCCTAACCACGCCAGTTTACAAAAAACAGTGTTTGGCTTACCATTTCAAAACCCGGTGGGTTTAGGTGCCGGGTTCGATAAAAACGCTTTATACCTTTCTGAATTAGAAGCATTGGGCTTTAGCCATGTAGAAATTGGTACCGTTACTCCGCAACCGCAACCTGGTAACGAACAGCCACGACTATTTAGATTACCAGCCGATAAGGCATTGATTAATCGCATGGGGTTTAATAACAATGGAGCCAATGCAGTGTATGGTAGGTTAGCGGCTTGGCGTAAACAAAACCCAAAAACAAAACTGATAGTGGGTGGCAACATAGGTAAAAACAAAAACACCCATAACGATGATGCTTGGAAAGATTATGTGAGCTGTTTTACCACACTTTTTACCGAGGTAGATTATTTTGTAATCAATGTAAGTTCGCCCAATACACCTGGCTTACGGGCCCTGCAGGATAAGGATTCCTTGCTGCAAATAATTACCGCAGTGCAGGAAAAAAACCATGCCCATGCCAAACCCAAACCTATATTGCTAAAAATAGCACCCGATATTACCGCCTACCAGGCCGATGATATTGCCCATATAGCTTTTGCTACACAGCTGCATGGTTTAGTGGTAAGTAATACCACCATTGCTAGGCAGCCTTTAACTACCCATACCGCCACAGTAGAAAAAATAGGTATGGGGGGCCTTAGTGGTAAACCTGCTTTTGCCCGCAGCAATGAAGTACTTGGGTGGATGGTGGAACGCACCCATAATAGCTTACCCATAATAGCTAGCGGTGGCATTTTTACGGGAGAAGATGCTGCTACCAAATTGGCTCTTGGCGCTAGCTTAGTACAAGTGTGGACGGGTTTTGTGTACGAAGGGCCGAGTATAGTAAAAAATATTTGTAGCTATTTAGCTAAACAATAGGTAGCACCAAGCACCTAATGGTATGAAAAAGGGCTATCTATTCTTGCGAATAAGATAGCCCTTGGTATGTTAGGAACCATAGTTTTTAACTACTATAATGGTACGTTTATGCTGTGCCTAAAACTACGGAAAAACTCAGTAGAACTTGGGTTGGCTGGCATAGGCACCGGCCGTGCAGGGAACGCCGCTGTATGAGGCACTCCATTACTTTTGGTGTAGCGCCAAGCTTCGTTTCTATACTCGTGTGGGTAATGAATGCTAAACTTGTAAATGCCATTTTCAGAAACATCTACCGTATCCATATAGTTGATATTTCTTGGGAAAACAGCGGTAAACTGCATTTGGCTACCCGTAGGCATATGCACACCGTTGGGGTGTACAAATACGCCTTGTGCTGTGTTAGGAATATTAGGTGCAGTAGCCACTAAACTAATTTGTGTATTGAAAGAAGCTGCCGGTGTAATGTTTCCTGCAATGTTGGCAATATTACCTGTGATAGCCGAGAAAGGACCACGGAAAACTGTACCTAATACCGTTAAGGTAGAACTAGCTCCATTGAAATTAATTTCACCTTCTAGCATCAAGTCGCCATAAATGGTAAGGTTTCCGCTTACGGTTAATACTGCACCACGCTCTATGCTAAAATGCGATGAGCTATTGGTAAAGCCTTGAAACAAGTTGCCACGTAGCGTCATGCTTCTACCTTGTGTAATGGTAAAGTTTTTAGAAACCGATACATTGCCGCAATGGGTGTAAGTACCACCGATGTGCATGGTTTGGTGACCAACGTTTCCGCCAAAGCCCTGTGTAGCACCATTGGTTAAAACATAATCTATACCACCATTATAAATAGGCAATCCTGTACAAATACTATTGGTTTGTGGTGTAACTGTGAACTCTAAAATTTTTACGCCAGCGCTGGTAGCTACTACCATATTGGTGGCATTACCTTCTATAGAGTAAGCTACTTCATTATCAAAAACATAGCTGCCCAATAGTTGAAGATCGTTTCCTTGCAATTGGCTTACATATACACCTGCTGCACCCATAGCACCAAAAATATAGTTACCAGCAGTAGAAACTGATACATCGAAAGATGCTATATCGTTATAATTTACGTTCAATAAATTCTGTGGTATTTGAATTCTATCAAGCTGTGTATAGGTATTGCCATCTAAATATCGCATACCGTATTTACCCGCAGCTACTAATAAGTTTTCGCCTAGGTACACCATTCCACGACCATTAAATTCTAATGAATCTTTGGTTTGCGGAAAAAATGCTTGGCTATTTAACTGTATAGCATCGTATTTGTGTATACCATCAAAACCACTGTAAATACTCATGTAAGGATAGCCCGTTTTTTTCACGGCTACAGAGCGTAAATCAAAAAAGTTATTACCAGCACCCAAGGTTACCGTTACTCTGTTTAAAGTAATATTAAACTCAAAAAAAGCACTGTTGGTATTACCCGTAAACTGACTTCTTCCACCCACGGCAAAAGCTCTATCGGTATGAAAATCGATATCATAAATAATATCTACTGGCAGCGAAAAGGTTTGGCTAACGCCGGTAAATCTACCGTTGGCATCTAGCTCCAAATAACCAAAAACTCCACTGCTAGTAAGGGTTCTATCCTCAGAAATATTGGTAGCACCACCAAAATATAATCTAGTACCGCTCAATTTTACTACATGAATATCGGTATGGGTAAAGGCAGCTGTTTGTACCAAAGTAGGGACAGCTGGGTTACTTACGTTGATGATGTCTATGGCGCCAGCAAAATCGCCATTCTTACGGCGGTACCCTACATAGGCATTGGCATTGGCCATAGCTACCGTACGTGCTACTGTGGCATTGCCATTTACTACGGGTGCTGCTACCTGACCCACTTGGTTAATAGGGTATGGATTAGAAACAATGGTGGCTGCCGTTCTACCATTTTTATTAGCCAATTGCATTTCTAGTACACCACGGCTTGCCGTGCTTAATCTACCTCCTTGTGCAGTACTAAATTCTATGGCTGGTTTGGTAAGTTTTGTGCCTTCTTCGCTTTCGGTAAGTTGTTTTTTACAACCCCAAAATGCTAGCACGGTGGCAAGCCCCAGAAGAGTTTTTTGAATACGGTTCATATACGTGTAATTAAGCAGGGTTTATTATTGTAATACTTCTTGGGGTGTGTAAAGGTACCATTTTTGTTGATAAACAGTGAATTACTACATTAACTTATACTTAAGCGTGTTTAAAAAAACATGTAATGTGTGTTATACCACGGTAAAATGCCTGCTGTAGGTTTACTTTTTTACCCCAGGATAGTTATCTAAAGTTTCAAAAACTACATTGGGCATGGCTTTTAGGGCGGCTAAATAAGTGTACAAGCTATCTCTATCCTCGGCACGCCTAAACATTCTATCGTGTGCTAAAATAACGGTGTGTTTTTTCACAAAGTTTTCTTTGCCCGTCATGGCTTTTTGGGTTTCCAGTAAAAGGGCTTGGGCCGATTGTATGGGCTTATCACCTGCTTTAAATTTCCACTCTACATCCCAGCCAAGTACCATGTACTGTACGGCACTATCTAATAAATACAACAGGGGTTTTACTTGTTTGGTGCCTTTAAATCGTTTGTTAAGTGCCCATGCATCGTTACCGGGCAGGCGAGCAATTTTTAAGGGTACATGCAGGCTATCATGAGCCTTCATAAAATCGGCCAAGGCTAAGTTTGGCTGTCCATAAAAACTTTGGTAATGGTTTTTAAACGCATGTGTGTAGCTGTGGTTGGCTATTAAAAACAGCGGTTGCCGCCTTATGCTATCTATCCATTTTTTCCTGGGTTTTTCTTCGGCATGCAAGCCCACCATAAAAAAGGTGGCTTTTATACCTAATTGCTCACACACATGGTAGCAGTTCATGGTGCCGGGTTGTGGCCCATCGTCGAAACTCATGTAAATGTATTGCGTATTGCTATCTGGCACTAACGGCCTTGCTGTACTAGGACTATTGGTGACAGTATCGTTTGTGTTAGCAGCCGCATCGTATTTATTAGAGGCATTGCCGCAGGAGGCGAGTATGATGCAGGTAAAAAAAGTGAGCCATTTTTCAAAAGTTTTGGGTAAGGCTATAGAGTTAGCGTTTGAGGAAAGCCAACGAAAGTGGGGTGAAAACACAAATGTTCAATTTAGCATAAACGTTCAGCAAAAATCTGTGAGGCAAAGCTATTGCTAATGCCCCACTTTTACAAAACGGGTATTAGTTATAAAGCTTTCTTGTAGGAATATTCGTGTCGGTTCAGCCATTTTGTATCGTCCACAAATTTAACATCCTTTCTTTTCCTATATGTATTGGTACCAATACTATAGGTATGCCTAATTACGGCTTTTTTATTATCATTTCCATCCTCGCCCATTTCTTCCGTAACCAGTTCAGTGGTACCATTGGCAAGTGTTCGCTGGAGTTTAATGGGGGTTTGGTTAATGTATTTTCCATCGGCAGAAATAATGATGGTATCTACTGAATTCGCATTTTTTTCATTGGGGTAAATATTAGAAAAAGAGAATTTACTTGCCTTTCCAATTCTTTTTATTTCCACGTCGGCTTTCATGGTGTAGGGCTTACCCGATGAATAGTCGGTGTAGGTTAACGAGCCCTGCCAATATCCATCTAATTTTTCAAAGAAGTTTTGGGTAGTAGGAACGTGGTTTTGAGCTCCAGCCATAGTAGCTAGTAGCATCAGTGTGCACATTGTCAAAAATTTTACTGGAATCATGCTTTTTGTTTTTTTACATTTAGGGTAGGTTCAGTGGTTTGTTTTTAAGTTGATACCATGCGTAGCCTCCTATGGCTAATTCGGCGATCATACCGAATATATATAGTTTACCGGAAAATCCATCGGTACAAGTACTTAAAACACGGCCTATGCCAAGGGAAAGCATAAATAAAATATTTAATTGGGTGGCAAACTTCCAACAGTTACTACTTACAATACCTAGTACCCAAACTACTGAGAAAACAATGTATAAACACATGATAGCCTTTAGCATGTTTAAAGTATCTATGTTACTTACGTTAATATTTAGGTATTCTGGTAACAGTTTTGGTGAACCATATACTATTGCGGCTGGCATTACTGTAACCACTGAAACAATTAAATGCAAATTTTTTTTAAAATGAAGCATGTTTTTTACGAATCAATTCAATGAAATAAATTCACTTAGCCTGCCACCTTTCGCATAATGGTTTCTAGCGGACCTTTGCTAAATTTCTTACGCCAAAAGAAACTCACTGTAACGCTTACTAAAAACCAAAAAATAGAGTACATAATTATATAAAAAGGGGAAACAGGTTGTTCGGTACTAGGGTAGCCGGTATAAGTTGTACCGGTAAGTTTGGCAAAAATTAGTGTACCTATAGTTATGTGAAAAACATAGTGTGTCAATGTCATTTCACCCGTTAGCGAAAGAAGCTTCATCCATTGACGGTTTGAAAATAAGCCACCCAAATACACACATGTAGAAATAACCATCAAAGCGAATCCCGTTGTAATAACGATATACGGGATGTTTGCAGGAAAATAATCTTCCATTAATTGCATCCAGTATTTTACATAAAACGAACGTCTTTCCACATTTTCCATATCTGCTTTAATAAGCCATCTTAGCCCTTTAAATACCGCCAGCAAAGCCAAACCAATTAAAAATATTTTCTTTTGGTTTTTGTTATTGGCCCAATTTATTTTCCCCAAATACATACCCACTAAAAAAAAGGCGAACCAAGGAAAAATTGAATTCCAGCCGTTATAGAAAGTGTTTCTTAAAAATCCAATTGGCGTCCAGAAGTCGGCATACTTCGTGGTTCGTAAATCCCAAGCTGTGGTAATCGGGATTATAAATTGCAAAAGGTTGTAAACAAAAATAAACCCCACCGCAAACCATAAATAATGTTTTTTAGGAAAGAACAGTAAAAATGCTGCTATGTGCAAATAACCGCCATAAAAATGTAGAATATCGCCTGGCCACCAGTTAATCAGCAATAAGCCAATGGCAAACAAAAACCAAGAGCGTTTTAAAACTATTGACTGCGATTTTCTTTGCTCTACTATATCATCCGTGCTCTTACTTGTCATTAATACCAAACTTATGCCAGCACAAATAATAAATATGGAGGTTGAGTTTCCTATAAAAAGGTTAGAAAACTTACCCAGAAAAGATGTATCTGCGAACGAGCCAAAACAAAAGGTAAAATTTACAATGTACATCCCAAAAATAGCATACGCTCTAGCCAAGTCGAATCCAATTATTCTATCGCTCATTTACCTATAAAAATTAAATCGTTGCACCTACTAGCTGTCAAGTAAATAACCTATAACTAGTGTAATGTAGCACAATAGCACCGATTCTGTCACTAACTGGTCAGTGGATTCGTAATCAGCCCTAATTATAGTGGTTATACACCCGTTTTGTAATTTCTATGGCTAGCTGCCACGCTTGGTTATTGTTTCCCCAGCTGGTATCGGCATTTTGTTTGGTACAAATACAAATTATAAAGGGCTGTTTGGGGGCTTGTACGTATAAAACCTCGCTTCTACTGGCGTTTACACAGCCGTTTTTGCTAGCCACAAACACATTGGGCGGCAGGGCACTGATGGCTTGCTCATCCCAATAATTGCGTCCGAGCACCCGGGTGGCTAGTGTAGTTAGCGAGTCGGGCAATAATGTACCATCCACGGTTTGTAAAAGCAATAAAGCCATTTCCTTGGGTGTTGTTTGTCCCCACCCGTAAGTAGCCCTTGCCGCTTCTCGCCCCGCTACCCTACTGTTTATTTTTGTTTGCACAAAGCCTTGCTGTGTAAGCCATTGATTGATAGCATCGGCGTCGGCCAATTTTTGTAGCCATAAGCTGGCGGTATTATCGCTTACGCTTAGCATTAGCAGTATAAGTTTACTAAGCTCTATGGAGCTACTATCCTGTAAACTACCAGTAATATCATCGCCGCTGTAAAATAGACTTTTGGTATACCTAAGGTTTTGGTGGTAGGTAAGCTGCCCCTGCTGCATTTTACGTAATACACCTAACAAAATGGGTAGTTTTACCATGCTTGCCGTAGGAAAAAGCGTATCTGCATTAATAGCCACTACCTTACCCGTGGTTAGGTTTTGAATATATACACCGGCCACACCTGCATGCTGCTGTAGTAAGGGCTCAATTTTTTGCAATAATTTTTTATCGGTTGGCTGTGCCAGTAAAAAGCAACTGGTGCATAAGCACCATACTATACTAAGTAATTTCATGTTCGTTTGGGTTTTGCGGTATGCACAAAATACAAGTTATTGGTTACTTGTGTGCCAATATAAATGCCTCTAAAAAAATTGTTTTGAAAATATTTTTTATTGTTTTTCAATAATTAATAATTTCGTAGCAGTAAAAATATAATGATGCGTACTAAACTTACCCCTTGGTATTTTCTACCTTATTTTGCCATAAGTGCCGCTATTTCTGCTATAACCATTGTATTTTTTCTGGTGGCTTCCCTTACGGAAAACGAGCTTGCCATACCCGTACAAGCCACCGCTGCAAATAGTATTTTTAACCAAAACCAAGGCACACAAGGAAATGTGCAACTGTACACGCAGGGTAAACTAATAATAAAAGATGCCAATTTGTTACAGCGTTTTGTGTTTGCGGGTACACAGCTACCTTTTGGCGGTATGGACGATATAATAGCTTTACCACTCATAGCACTGTATTTTTATGTGCGGCGCCAGCTGATGCAGGGTACAGAATTACGCCAAAATATAGCCAAAGCATTACGCCTAGCGGGTATGATTTGTATTGTAGGGTATTTTGTACAGTACGGACTAATGAGCTATGGAAAGCAGGTGGTCTTTAGCCTTACCAACAACCAATTTACATGGCAGGAGCCCGCCCGAAATGTGTATTTATTATGGTTGGGCATTGTATTTATTTGGTTTACCAGCATTTATAAAAAAGCGGTTTGGCTACAGCAGGAGCAAAGTTTAACTGTTTAACCCACGTTTATGCACCGCATAAAAAACCCATGACGGCCCTTTGTATAAAGCCATCATGGGTACTTCTATTTTTTTATTATTACTGTAGGGTTTATTTCTTCTTGTCGGCCGGTTTAGCGGTTTGCAAAGCTTTAGCCTTGGCTATTATTTCCCGAATTTCATTGGTGGTGTAAAAGCGATACACTTCCGCTTCCTTCCCTTCTACCACGGCTACACTCGTCATTTGATGGAAAGGTGCTACCACTTCTGCATCGGGGTTATTGGTCAATTTTACACCCGTGTTGGGGTACACAATAAAATTACGATTAGCCGCTGATACGTTTTTGCCCACAATCAACTGTTCTAAGGAATCTATGCGTTGTTTAATTTCATCCTGACTAACGGTAGAGGTAGCTTTTTTAGGGGCTCCGTAGTTTTGGTAGCTTCCTACAATAGTATCGGGCCGGGCATTGATAATAAATACACCTTCCTTACTGGCTTCAATGGTGGTTTTATTGGCACCACTACTAACCTCGAACGATAAATTTTTCTCGGTAAAATATTGCAGCACTACATCTTCCGCACCGGAGCCGTTTTCAGGCACTTGAATTTTTAAATCGTCTTTATTTACGGTAGGTTTACCCTTGCTATACACTATTACTTTAGTGGCGGGTATTTGTTTACAAGCGGCCAAGGCTAGTAGGGCCAACGCTACACACATTTTTTGCATACATTATATTTTATGGTTATAGAACATTTTTAGTGCAGGAAAGTTAAGGTAAAATAGCGGCTGCATTTAAAACACGCCAGTTCCAATCGTTTTCGTGGGCCGATACTGCCGCCCATTTTTGGTGCAATGCCTTTGGCGAAAGTACCTGAGCAGCTATTAGTTTTTCTTTGGCTTGTGCCACCATAGCCTGGCTAGTAGGGTGCAGCATCCATTGTTTTTGGGGTGGTTCGTAGCCAATTTTTCCCGGCTGCCAGCCGTAGCCTGTGGGCAATATTGGTTCTACGGCTTTGCGTAAAATCCATTTAGTAAATCCTTGGTGAATCTTTACATCATTGGGCATTGCCAAACAATAGGCTACTAATTGATGCTGTAAAAAAGGCAGTCGCACCTCACGGCCAAAAGCCATGCTATTTCTATCGGCGTACCGCAATAGGGTACTTAGTCCGTTAATAAATGTATCGTAGTAAAGCAGCTGCTGCCACTGCTGTATTACTGGTTTTTCTATACTACTGCGGTTTTGGTGTTTGTGTAAAAAACCGGGCTCTATGGGTACTTGCTGAATTTGCTGTAAGGCCTTTTTACTTAAGTATTGGCTGGTATAGTTGGGGAAAAAACCAGCGAGTAAACTTGGGTTTAACCAGCTAGGTAAAAAGCCATTGTTATATAGCTGTTTGCCCTGCTGTAGGGCTTGCCAAACATGTTGTTTAGCTTGTAAAGCTACATACCATTGGGTGTGGCGGGTATACCCACCCAGTAGTTCATCGGCCCCTTGGCCATCTAGCAATACGGTGGTTCCGTGCTGCTGTGCTGCTTTGTATACACAGTATTGCACAAAGGCGCTAGCACTCTGCACAGGCTCATCTTGCTGGTGTATAAATGCTGAAAAATATTGATGGAAATCGGCCACCGTAGGTGCCACTTCTAAGCCCTTGGTGTTAGGTATATGCTGTAGGAGTTTTTTGGCACGCTGTGCCTCATTTTTTTCAAAATTTTCAAAAACAGCTGTATACGCTGTAAGGGGTGAATGTGGTGCTGCCAATGCCACAATAGCGGCACTATCAATACCGCCACTTAGGCTGGCACCCACCGTAACGTGACTACGTAAACGCTGCTGTACACTGGTGGTAAGTAACGCCAAGAACTTCTCCGGCGAAAATATTTGCTCGCTGGCTTCCTTAATTTGTTGCTGTGGCCAGTACCAGCGTTTCATAGTAAGCTTTGCAGTGGGTATATGTAGCTGTAAATAATGCCCCGCAGGTAAGCAAAGAATATTGTTATAAAAACTGGCTTGTAGTTTTTGTGGGTTTTGTAGCATGCCTGTGCCCA
>RDXK01000092.1 GCA_004292605.1 Bacteroidota bacterium | reverse complement strand
ACTATCGCGAGCCAGAGGTGGAACGCATTGCCTTACTTTTCCTATTTTGAGAGATTAAAAAAAATATGATGGAGATTAGGGGAGGTTCTAAGTTATGGTTTAGCTATAATTGATTATTCCAGTTAATGATAAGTTTACAGCAAAGCTATTCAAACTTGTCAACTTGACAAGTTGTTTGTATATTTCCTCTATAAATCATTTTCAAACACAGTAATACCTTTAGCCAATTAAAGTGCTTATTAAGCGAATTTCCTCTGCAAGCTTTTGAAGCTTATGTTTGTGTGCTTATGGGTATTTAGGACACTTTGTAAACGGGGTTTTAAACCACCACAAATATAACCGTCCTGTACGATTCTTTTAATTTGCTTTTGTTTTCTGGAGTTTATCTAATTGTTTTTGATGATATTTCATTTTCTTTTCTAGCCTATCGGATGAAACAACGGGTTGTTTGGTTGGGTCATACACTTGTTTTTTACTCAACACATTCCATACTACGGAGAGTTGCTTTCTTGCTATGGCTATTAATGCTTTTTTGGGTGACTTTCTTGCGGCTAGTTGCTCATATTTTTCTTTACAATGTGAGCCTTTTGTTCTTGAAGCTGCCCAAGCTACTTGTACCATGATGGTTCGCAGGTAAGTATTGCCTTTTGTGATGGCTTTGCTCTTAATTTTACCTGCTGATTCATCGTTTCTAGGTCTAAATCCTACCCAAGAAGTAATTTTACTGCTGTTTTCAAACTGGCTCATATCGGCTCCTGTTTCTGCTATTATCTGCATGGATGCTTGCTGTTTGATGCCTGGAATGGATTCTAGTAAGGTCATTTCTTCTTTGTAGTAGGTATCACAAAGGGCCTTCATCTTCATGGTTAGTTCTTCGCTTTGTTTGGTGTACAATTCATATTGTTGCATACTCAACCCTAATATAAATTGGTGTTCTGGCTGGATAAAACCTTCTAATGACTTTTTGACTTCTTCTCCTTTGGCATTCTTAATGCGACCATGTACCAGAGGCAAAAGGTCTTCTATTTCTGTTTTACCTTCAACAACGGCTCTGATGATATCAATAACTGTTTTTGAATTGTTTTTTGAGACCAAACTACATATACGAATATTGGCTGTTTCTAATACGCGTTCCATTTTATTGGTTACTCTGGTTAAATATCTCTGTATTTTGACGTACTCTCTACTATAACACCTGAGTTCTCTAATGCGATGTGTCGGAATCAAACTGCCTTTGAGCATGCCTTTATAGAGCAATTGTGCTATCCATTGACTGTCTTTAACATCGCTCTTACGTCCAGGCATTTGCTTTATCAAATAAGGATTAACGAGCATCAGTTCAAACCCCTCTTTCTCTAATACATTCCATACTGGAACCCAATAAATACCTGTACTTTCCATCGCTACTCGATTAACTCCATGGTCTTTTAAAAATTGAGCCATTTGCTTCAAATCTGATGTAAACGCAGGGTATTGCATCACTTCACTTTTCTGCCCTTCTTGATAAAGTGCACAGAATATCGTTTCTTTGTGAACATCGAGTCCACAGCTAATTAATTGCTCCATCGCTTTAAGTTGTTTTGGTAATACTACTTACTGTTACGGATGGACTCGATTTTTATCCCGTTTGTGTATTCAAATTTTTATTATGTAACTTTGTGTAGGGTTTAGTAACAATAGAAGGGTAATTTCAGTTATATTTTCAATTAGAGAAAACAAAATTAGACCAATCACTGCTTGGA
>RDXK01000162.1 GCA_004292605.1 Bacteroidota bacterium | reverse complement strand
GATTAGCGAGCATGCAAAGAATTTTTGGATGCCCGAATATTGGGACAGATTTATTAGAGATGAAGAGCATTTTAATAACACTGTTACATACATTTTGAATAATCCTTCTAAAGCTGAATTGCCAACTAATCATATTGCTTACTTGTTTAGGGGCTTGCAACTTAACAATGGGGCGAAGCAGGAGCTTCACCCAACCCAGATAAAACTTATTGCCACTAGAGGCCAAGACGACCCGAAGGAAATGTATGATTTACTAGGCACGAAAGAGCAACGCAAAGAACTTGACCGACAATTCAAAAACGAAAAGTCAAATTTCAAAATTGCCATTGTGGTAGATATGTGGCTTACTGGTTTTGATGTGCCTTTCTTAGACAGCATTTACATTGATAAACCCATTCAAAGGCATAATTTAATTCAGACTATATCAAGAGTAAACCGCAAGTTTGAAGGAAAGAACAAAGGTTTGGTAGTGGATTATATAGGCATCAAAAACCAAATGAATTTGGCGCTGAAGCAATACAGCGAAGGCGACAAAGACAATTTTGAAGACATTGCAGAATCCATCATCATCGTAAGAAATCATTTAGACCTGTTGGCTAAACTGTTTCACACCTTTGACAATTCAAAATATTTCAACGGCACAACCATTCAGCAATTAAACACTTTGAACCTAGCTGCGGAATATGTGCAACAAACCAAGGAGCTTGAAACCCGATTTATGGGATTGGTGAAACGTCTGAAAGCCGCTTATGATATTTGTGCAGGTAGCGAACAGTTAACGCAAATCGAAAGAGATTATACCCATTTTTATTTAGCTGTTCGTTCCATTGTTTTCAAACTTACTAAAGGTAATGCACCCGACACAGCACAGATGAATGCTAAGGTTCGGGAAATGATTAAGGAAGCATTACAAAGTGACGGAGTAGAAGAAATTTTTAAACTCGGTGACGAAGCAGAAACCCAGCAAGACATTTTTGATGAAGACTACTTGGCTAAGATTGAGAAAATCAAATTACCTAATACGAAAATCAAATTGCTTCAACAGCTATTGGCTAAAGTAATTGGAGAAATAAGAAAAGTAAACAAGGTAAAAGGCATTGATTTTTCAAAGAAAATGCAGGCGTTGGTGGACCGCTATAATAATCGAGATACAAACGACATTCTCAGAAGTGAAGTGTATGAAGAAATGGCAAACGCCCTGACAGACTTGATTTGGGAAGTTCACAAAGAATTTTCGGCTGGCAACGAATTAGGAATTGACTTTCAAGAAAAGGCATTTTACGATATTTTAAAAGAGCTTTGCATTAAATATGATTTTAAATATCCTGATGACAAAATGGTTGAATTGGCAAAGGCCGTGAAAGACCTTGTGGACGGACAAGCCAAATTCCCTGATTGGAACAAGCGTGATGATATAAAATCGGCGTTAAAAGTGGGTCTCATTCTTTTGCTAGATGAGTTTGGTTATCCACCTGTAGAGCGGGACGAGGTATATGTTGAAATTTTTGAACAAGCCGAAAATTTTAAGAAAAATCAACGGTAGTTTGGCTCACAAAATACAAAGGGTAACCTTTGGTGTGTTAAGTATTTTATGACCAAGTTTTGTTCATTCTGCCTTCGAAAAATGGCAGCTCAGTCCCACCACTAAAAAACATCCCAACCCAATAAGTTAAGTTCTAACACTACACCCATTGGTCGGTCAGATAAGCCATTGGGCACTAACACGCCGGAGCAAAATTGTACACGTTTACTCACATTGTACATAAAGCCAAATACCCCTACGCCTGCATCGTTTCGGCCACTTACCCAGTCGCCCATCAAGTACCAGCGTTTCGATAAATTTATTTCGTAACCCAGCATAGCACCCGTGGTATTTCCATTGCCTACAAAAAAGTTGGTGGTTTGGTAGGCGCCTGCCACAACACGACTTTTCTTTTTATTAAAATAGTAAATGCCCAACGCGTAATTGTAGTAGAGCAATTCCTTATTTGATAATTTGTTGCTCAAATTCCAGCCCACTTGCGTACCTAAATTCACAGCAAAATTATCCTTCACCATAAATTGCTTTTGTAAAGTGGGCATTAGCATAGGGTACAAGGCACCTTGGTTTGGATTGCTATTGTACTTGGCTCGCCAATTCGGCTGAAAATAAAAACCTTTGCCTACAAGGTTTACACCCACATCCCAACCCTTTCCCAAGCCATACACAAAATGACCTTTCGATTCTACATTTTTTGAATATACATTCAGCTGGTGCTGGTAAAACACTTTACCCTTTAGCGTAATATCGCCCGAAGGGATATTGAATAAGTTTTGCTGGGCAATACTCAGTAAACTGATACCGCAGCTAAAAGCTAGCAAATAGATTTTTTTCATAACAGGGAGTTATAAGTTCATTTTAACTCCCTGTTAAACTTTTTAGCGGGGAGTGGTTACAACTTTTGAACAATCTGCTGCCAAATTGGTTCCCCAGAAATGTTAATTATTTTTAAAGTATACATTCCGCTAGCTAGGGCGGCCATATTAAGTTGGGTTTGCGTGTTCTGAATACGAACCGACTGTATCAACTGACCATTAGCAGCATACAAAATAGCCTGTACATTTTTACCCGTAGTTAATAAAGTTTCTGGTATAAAAATTTGTGCCATATCCTTTACGGGGTTTGGCCAAACTTGTATGTTTTGAGCTGATTTATTAAATAACAATACTTGTTCGCTGTACTGTACGGTACCATCAAGGTTGGTAGTTTTCAATCGGTAAAAATTATTGCCTTGTAGCGGTAATTTATCCAAAAATCCACCTGTAGTACCTGCTGTAAAATCGGCCGCAGTAAACTTAGCTACCGTGGTAAAGTTGGTGCCATTACCACTACGTTCTAACACTACATTGGCTACATGTGTAGCCGAGGCAATTTGCCAATTGAGTTTATTGAAAAGTCCTTGTTGTATACCCGTAAAACTACCCAATACCAAGGGCAATACTTGGCCGCCAAATGTTAATCGAAAACTACCTTTTGCATTTTCATGTCCGTTTACCATCACTAAATAAGTGGTATTGGCTGCCAGTCCGGTAATACTTGTTAAAGCACCAATAGTTGTAAAATTTCTACAAGCAACAGGGCTGGGGAAATTTTGACCCACCGGGCAGCTATTTACTTGGTATAGGGCAAGTTCAAAGTACAAGCTATTACATTCGGCAAATAAATCGGCGGTTGGTACTGTTACCAAATTACTAACGGTTATATCTAACACACCGCTGCCACTGGTACGCAAAGCGTAAAAAGCAGTATTGGTAACACCTACACCTGTACCTAAACAGTTGATGGCGGTAAATTGAGGGTCGCGGCTGGCATTACTAGTGGCCAATTCCAAATTAAAATCGGCAAAACTACCCGGCGGCGTTGGGGTAGTAGGGAAGTTGGTAGGGCATTCATCATTAGTAATAGCGGTGGTGGCTAGCGGTGCCATTTCCACGGTGGGTAAGCCACAAAATCCAAATACTGGCGTGCCATTGGTTTGGTGGCTTATGGTGTAAATAGAACCCTCCAGCGATGAGGCATCCGGTGAGGTACGCTTTACATTGTTAGAAATAGAAAAGTTCATCACCTTGGCAGGGTTCAAGCCATTAAAACTTTGAAGACCGTCGTTGATATGACCTAAATTAAGTGAATGACCAAGCTCATGAAAAAGCACACTTTCTAAATCTATTTCATTGCTAGCCGGCTCGCAATAGCCAATTTGAAAAGCTACGTTGCCACCGCTGGAAACGCCATTATTTCTTATCACAATATCGAACCCGGTTTTTTGGAAATCGTTTGCCGTAATGGGTGTACAAGTACTGTTGTAGGAATAACAAACTGCCAGTACCCCGGCCGATAAACGGGCTACGGTGGTATTGGTATTATCGTACATAATTATGTTTAAACCATCGTTACCACTTACCACTTGCGATGTAGTGGTACCCGTTTCTGCTACATTATAGCCCACAATATTTTTCCAGGCGTTGAGTGCCCGTTGGAAAGTGGCTTTTGCTCCATCATTGTCTAAATTAATACCACTACCTAGTGTACTAGTGCTGTATACAATGCTGTAACCACCACTACCATTGGCATTCATTAAATGACTTTGTTTCGTGAGGGTATTGGGTGCTACCGTAAACGTGCTAGTAAGTATACTATAGTTTACCACCAAGTTAGTACTGCTATTAGCAGCTTGGCCAAGCGAGTTTACTACCTGAAAAACACCTGTACCGGCACGGCTAGGTACCCGTACTTGTATTTGTGTATCTGTCCAGCTTACCACCGTATTATCAGTGGAATTGATATTGAAAGGTGTTCCGCCTGTACCATCGTTACAATCGTCGAACGCTATGCGGGCTGTGCCACCTGCAGCACCAAAACCAGTACCGTTGATGGTAAGTAAGTTGCTGGCTGGGTTACCCGTAGCACCTGCGTTTACGGTAGTAGGGGCAAAGGAGGTTATGGTTACATTATTGGTTCGTACACCTTCTTCTTTCCATCTAAAATTGGCATCTACTACTCGGTAATTGGCCACACCACAAAGGTTTTGTATGGCGGGGTACCAATTCGTTTCCACATCGTTAAAACGTACAAAAGGTGCCGCTGCACTACCATCGGTTTTATTGTATTTTACACAGCCTTGTGCACTAGCATACACATCCCACAACACGGCATTGGTTCTAGGCGAACGAAGGTTTAACTCATTGGGCTGCAAACAAAAAGTAGCCACATCGCCTTCCTGTAGGGTTAATAGCTCACTAGCTTCAATGCTTTGTGTACCTACAGTACCGCCTACGGTAAGTACTTCAACAGTGCTGTTAGTAAAATTTCCCTTGAATACTTTACTAATAGCTATTGTATTACTAGTATAAATCATGGTGCCAGCGGGGTTCCAAAAACTGTAGGTTTCTATTACTTTTCCCTCAATTACATGTGCGGAGTGGGCTACAATTTCCTGCTGCGGTACACGGTAAAGCTGTGCATACACGTTTACAATGGCCATAAAACTGGCCGCTAGGGCTATTATTTTTTTCATAATTCGGGTACACTATGTGAGGGAAAAGATAAGTTTTTGCCGCCTATTTTTTTGCCCAGTTTTTAAAGGCATTTATCAATGCGTTTGTAGAACTATCGTGATTGGTTATAGTTTTGTCGTTTTGAAGTTCGGGGAGTATTTTATTGGCTAGTTGTTTGCCTAATTCCACACCCCATTGGTCAAAACTGTAAATATTCCAAATTACGCCCTGAACAAATATTTTATTTTCATAAAACGATACCAACTGCCCCAGTACATGCGGCGTTATTTGTTTTACCAAAAATGAGTTGGTAGGCTTATTGCCATCAAACACTTTAAAAGGTGCCAAACTAGCTATTTCCGCGTCGGATAGGCCTTGCTGTTGTAATTCCGCTGTGGCTTCTTCCAAGGTTTTTCCATTCATTAAAGCTTCGGTTTGGGCAAAAAAGTTGCTCAATAATTTTACATGATGATCGGCCACAGGGTTATGGGAAATAGCAGGTGCTATAAAATCTGCCGGAATTAACTGTGTTCCTTGGTGAATGAGTTGGTAAAAAGCATGTTGACCGTTGGTGCCAGGTTCACCCCAAATTACTGGCCCGGTGGTGTAGCTTACGGTTTGGCCATTTCTATCTACCGTTTTCCCGTTGCTCTCCATATTGCCCTGCTGAAAATAGGCTGCAAAGCGGTGCAAATATTGATCGTACGGTAAAATTACCTCGGAGCTAGCGCCTAAAAAATTGGTATACCAAATACCCAATAAAGCCATGAGTACAGGAATATTTTTCTCCAACGGTGTATGTATAAAATGCTCATCGGCCTGCTTGGCACCGGCAAGCAATTGTTCAAAATTTTTATAGCCGATGGTTAGGGCAATGCTCAAACCAATGGAACTCCACAAACTGTAACGGCCGCCTACCCAATCCCAAAAAACAAACATATTATCGGCATTGATGCCAAAAGCTTCCACCGCTTTTTTGTTGGTACTTAATGCCACAAAATGCTTGGCCACATCCGCCTCTGTACCGCCTTGCTGCAAAAACCACGTTTTGGCCGTTTGTGCATTGGTCATGGTTTCCTGCGTGGTAAACGTTTTTGATGCTATTAAAAACAAGGTTTGCTCCGCATCTATCTTTTTAAAAGTTTCCGCTATATGGGTAGCATCTACATTACTTACAAAATAGGTTTCTACACCGGGTACCCAATAAGGCTTTAGGGCTTCGGTAACCATAACGGGACCTAAATCGCTTCCGCCAATTCCAATATTTACAATGTACTTAATGCGTTTTCCCGTGTAACCTAGCCATGTGCCGCTATGTATTTTTTCGCAAAAAGCCTGCATGTGCTGTAGGGCGGCAGTTACTTGGTTATGTACGTTTTCACCATCTACCACTAAATTATTGGCCGTACTGCCCCGCAAAGCAAAATGTAGCACAGCTCTTTTTTCGGTAGCGTTAATAGCGTCACCTTGTAGCATGGCCTGTATGGCTTGTGGCAAGCCACATTCGTTGGCTAACGATAGCAAATACGAAAGTGTTTCCTGGGTAACAATGTTTTTTGAATAGTCGAAAAGTACATCTTCGGTTTGTACATGCATTTGCTGAAACCTGTCAGCATTTTGGGCAAAAAGCGAACGCAAATGGGTAGTACGAATACTGCTTGCATGGGTGGTTAACTGCTGCCATGCTTGTGTAGTAGTAGGATTGATAGAAGGAAACATAATTATATACTTAGTTTTTGAATGTTTTGAATTACAGCATCTATATCGTTTGCTTGTAGGTTTAAATGGGTAACCATTCGTACACTATGTGGTGTTAGGGCAAAGCATAGAATTTTGTTATTGGCTAGCTGTTGCACTATTTTTTTTGCATCCACCGCTTCGTCAAAATTCACCACCACAATATTGGTTTCTACGGGTAGTACTTGCTGTACAAAGCTATGCTGCAACCAAGTTTGCCCTAGTAATTTGGCATGCTGATGGTCGGTAGCCAATCTTTCCACATTGTTTCGTAGGGCGTATAACCCTGCGGCGGCTAGGCTACCTGCTTGTCGCATACCGCCACCAAATACTTTTCGCCAGCGAGTAGCTTTGTTAATAAAGGTTTTACTACCTAATAAGAGGCTGCCCACGGGTGCACCTAAACCTTTGCTCAAGCAAAGAGAAACCGAGGTAAAAATTTCGCCGTATTGCTGTGGTTTTTCGTTATTGGCTATCCATGCGTTGGCCAAGCGGGCACCGTCTAAATGTAGCGGCAGCAGGTGTTTTTTACACACTTTTGCTATGGCCTGCATCTCCGCTAGCTGGTAGCAGGCACCGCCGCCACGGTTGCTGGTATTTTCCAAACTCACTAGCTGGGTAATGGGCTTGTGTACATCATCGGGCTGTATGGCTGCCTCCACTGCTTGGGCGGTTATCATTCCTCTATCGCCGGGCAATAATGCTACGGAACATCCACTATTGGCAGCAATGCCACCGCCTTCGTATTGGTAAATATGGGAGAGTTGGCTACAAATAACTTCACCACCCGGTTGGGTATGTACTTTGATGGCTATTTGGTTGGTCATGGTTCCGCTGGGGCAAAATAAAGCGGCTTCCATGCCTAGTAGTTGAGCAGCATATTCCTGCAACTCGTTCACGGCTTCATCTTCCTTAAAAACATCGTCGCCCACTTTGGCATGGTACATGGCCTGTAGCATGGCTTCGGTGGGTTTTGTTACGGTATCGCTACGTAAATCTATCATGGGGCTAAAGGTAATAAACCAAGGTTCGATTTTCCAAGTAAAATGGTTTTTCAAGAAGTAGTACGCAACTATTGGGCCTGACAGAAATGGATAGCTTTTTCCGCTTCTTTGCGGGATATTGCCACCGTTTTAGCGGTATTGTACGGAGCGGAACGATATTTTTTAAAATTTCGCTGAAAGGATGCAGCATTTTGCCTATTTGAACTGTCTAAACAAGATAAACGTGGTAAATACCATATATTTGCTTACTTTTTGGAATGTGTAAAACTTACACGCAACAAAATTAGTTTGGAACCGTTCTATCTTACTAAATCGAATAATTAACTATGAGGCAGCTCAAAATCGCTACCCAGATTACCAACCGCGACTCGCAAGCGGTGGAAAAGTACTTGCAAGAAATTTCTAAAATTAGCATGATTACGCCAGAGGAGGAAACTACCCTTGCACAGCGTATTAAAATGGGCGACCAGCGTGCTTTAGACAAATTAGTGCAAGCCAACCTTCGATTTGTGGTATCGGTAGCCAAACAATACCAACACCAAGGTTTGAGTTTGAGCGATTTGATTAATGAAGGTAACTTGGGTTTAATTAAAGCCGCTCAGCGTTTTGATGAAACCAAAGGTTTTAAATTTATTTCTTACGCAGTATGGTGGATTCGTCAGAGCATATTACAAGCTTTGGCTGAACAAGGCCGTTTGGTGCGTTTGCCACAAAATAAAATTGGTACGTACAATAAAGCCAACAAGGCCTACATGGCTTTTGAGCAGGAGCATGAGCGTGAGCCAAGTACCGAAGAGTTGAGCGAAATTTTGGAAATGAGCGAAACTGAAATCAATAATATTTTTCAAAGCAATACCCGACACACATCGTTAGATGCTCCCGTACACGAAGCAGAAGATGTAGCCATGGGCGATTTGCTAGAAGGTAGTGATGATACGGACGAAGATGTAATGAAAGACAGTTTACGTGAGGAAATCAAGCGTGTGCTAAAAAGTTTGAGCCCACGAGAAGCCGAAATAGTAAATGCGTATTTTGGTTTGGATGGTGAAAATGGTGTTACCATTGAGCAAATTGGCCAGAAATACGATTTAACCAAAGAGCGTATTCGCCAAATTAAAGAACGTGCCATCAAGCGTTTGCAAAAAGCACGCTACAGTGGTGCCTTAAAAAGTTACTTAGGTTAATAGCAATAAATAAAGTTAGAAAAGCAGGTGAAAGCCTGCTTTTTTTATGAAATAAATGGGCAATGCATATAGGATTTGATGCACAAATGGCGTTTACCAATGGCACTGGTTTGGGGCATTATAGCCGAACGCTGCTGTATAGTTTGGCGGAATTATATCCTGCTTACCATTTTCATTTATTTACCCAAGAACAAACCGATAGAGTTCGCATAAATGCATTCAAAAATGTGCAAGTGTATGCACCCAATGCTGCCAGTTCCGCCGAGGAAAAAGAATATTGGATGCAGTATACGGTTATTGACATTATTGAGCAGAAAGGCATATCAGTGTACCACGGCCTTAGTCATGAATTACCCATTGGCTTGCCCAATACACCATGTAAATCAATCGTTACGGTACACGATTTATTGCATGAACGTTATCCAGAAATTTTTACCCAAAAACACCATAGCAATTACACCAAAAAACTACAACAAGCCTGTGCCGATGCAGATATGGTATTGGCCATAAGTGAGGCTACCCGGCAAGATTTTGAAGCCATGTATGCGGTGCCTTCTGGTAAGTTGCGTGTAGCGGTGCAAAGTTGTAACCCTGCTTTTTATAACCGTTTTAGCAAGGTTCAGTTGGCCGAAATTGCCACAAAGTATTCTTTGCCGCCACAGTTCTATTTGTATGTAAGTAATATTCTTACCTATAAAAATTTGATGGTGATAGTGCAAGCCATGCACCTACTAGGTGCCGATAGTTTACCGTTGGTAGTATTGGGTAACGGAACCGATTATAAATACCAACTACAGCAATACATTCAGGAACATGGGTTAACACACAAAGTATTCTTCGTATCGGAAATGGAAGCGGCAAATTCCGAAGGATTTAGGCATGCTACAGATTTGCCCGCCATCTATCAACTAGCCGATTGCCTTATTTACCCAAGTTTTTTTGAGGGTTGGGGTATACCTGTTTTAGAAGCCATGTGTGCACAAATTCCAGTAATTGCTAGTAACACATCGAGCATGCCGGAAGTAGGAGGCGAAACTGTTTTTTATTTTGATCCATACAGCGCCGATAGTTTGGTGACAGCTATACAACAATTAGCTAACAAGCCACTAGTACAGGAAAATATTGCAAAAGCTTTTCAACGTTCGAAAGTTTTCAATGCTACAGACTGTGCTAAAAGGGTGCATGATTTGTATACTCAACTATTGCAATAGTAGGGGTGATGGTCTTTGTAGAGTTGTATGTAACGTATCTTATTTGTGCCTACCTCTGTATTTTTTGTACACATAAATAGCCGTAAGTAGAGTAATTATTAAAGCCAATAGACCCAGCATTGCCCATAGTAAACTCAAACTTTGTTTTACTACTACAAGAAAAACAATGCCTGTTAAAAATACCGTAGCTACTTCGTTCCAAATCCTTAATTGTGTAGATGTGTAGTTGAATTTTCCGTTCATTTGCTGCCGGTAAATATGCTGTAATGAAAAATGGTATATGTACAATAAAACTACCAAGCAAAGTTTCCACCAAAGCCATGTAGGTATGGGGCTATAGTACGAAAGTAAGTAACCGCCAAATGCAAGCGTAACAATAGCCGACGGCCATGTTATACCTAACCAAAGTCTTTGAATCATTAATCGATACTGCGGTTGCAAAATTGCCCTTGCATCTTGGGGCAAGTCGTTACTTTCCCGGTGGTAAATAAACAAGCGTACCATGTAAAATAGTCCACTAAACCAAGTAACTATAAAAATAATATGAAGTGCTTTTACGTATACATACATGAGTAGAAAACCTTAGGCATTTACTAGCTGTTGGTGCTGTATTTTTTCAATGATTTCTACCAGTGTTTGTATCCACTTTTCATCGGTATTTAGGCACGGAATAAAAGTAAATTCCTCGCCGCCAGCGTGTAAAAAATCTTCTCTGCCTTCCTCGGCTATTTCTTCCAATGTTTCAAGACAGTCGCTTACAAAGGCCGGGCAAACTACTAGCAGTTTTTTGATGCCTTGTTTGGGAAATTCCTTTAGCTGTTTGGCTGTGTAGGGTTTCAACCATTCGTCGGTACCCAACCTACTTTGGAACGAGTAACTAAATTGGTGGGGTTGTAAACCTAGTTCGTGAGCCACTAGTTCGGTGGTTTCAATCACTTGATGCCTATAGCAAAACGCATGGGCGGCAGAGGGTATATTACAGCAATCGGTTACTTGAAAACAATGCTGCCGTGTACAATCGGTTTTACGAACATGTCGTTCAGGTATACCATGATAGCTAAATAAAATATGATCAAATGGTTTTTGAATATAGGGTTCAATACTATTAGCAAGTGATTGAATATATTGCTGATTGTTATAAAATGGGGGTACAATTTGCAGCGTACTAGTGTATCCGGCATGGGCATGAACTTGCTTTACTTGCTCCACGGCCGTTTCATAACTACTCATAGCATAATGTGGGTACAATGGCACTAGCACTAAATTATCTAACCCGAAATTCTCTGCATGAATTTGTTCTAATACTTGTTTGGTACTTGGGTTACCGTACCGCATACAAAAATATACGGGCTCCGCAAATTGCTGTTGCACCAAGGCGGTAAGTTGCTTTGTAAGCACTACCAATGGTGAGCCTTGTGGGGTCCAAACAGTTTTGTATTTAGCTGCACTTTTTCCACTTCTAATGGGTACTATAATACCCTTTACTAAAAAACTACGAAGCCATTTATTAATGTCAATAACACGTTCATCCATCAAAAATTCAGTGAGGTAAGGTTTCAAGTTTTTACGAGTAGGACTATCGGGTGAGCCTAAATTCATCAATAAAATGGCGGTTCTTCGCATAACTGTTTTTAGTATGTAACATTTGAAAAAAGTAAAGGTAATTGCCGTATTGTAAAACTATTGTCATGCTGCTATGGTATGACTAAACAATGACATTGAAGAACCCATAAACGCCAAGTTTTGCATCATTGAAAAAATATGCAAATACCTTTTGTACATACTTCAGATTATATTTTGAATAGGTTTTTTGTGGTAGGTGTTCACCATCAAACTGCATCTGCAGAACAGCGAAGTAAGTTTTCATTTACTAGTAATCAATTGCAGCAGGCACTTACCCAAGCAAAGACAAATGGCTTTAAAAGTTTTTTTATTATTTCCACTTGTAATCGTTCGGAAGCATATGGTTTTTGCGATAGCGAGGAGGATATCATAGGTGTTTTTTTATGCAGTAAACCTGGCTTACAACCGCTGTTTTCAAGTGTGGGTTTTGTGTACCGTGATATGGCAGCTGTTCAATATCTTTTTGAAGTTGCAGCCGGATTACAATCGCAAATTTTAGGCGATTATGAAATACTTAGTCAGTTAAAATTCGCTATATCAATAGCTCGTAAAGAGGGTTTAGTGGGTACCGTGATGGATAGGGTTTTAAACTTTGCTTTTCAGGCCTCCAAGGCTATAAAAACCCATACACAGCTTAGTAATGGTACCGTTTCAGTATCGTACGCTGTTATTCAGTGGTTACAAGAAAATGCACCACAGCACGGCCAGCATATTTTAGTGGTGGGTACAGGAGCCTTAGGTAAAAGTGTGGTAAAAAATTTACGTCGTTATTTGCAGCCAGCAGTAGTGTGTATTACTAATAGAACCAATAAAGCCGCCGCAGAGTTGGCCAAGGAGCTGCATGTAAAACAAGTTCCTTTTTCGAATTTATACACGGCTGTAAATGAAGCAGATATCATTATAGTTTGTTCGCAGGCCCCAGACTATTTAATCACTGCTGAACGAATTTTACACCAAGGGTCTAAAGTTTTTATTGATCTGGCTGTGCCCAATAATATTCACCCCAACGTAGGTATGTTAGCTGATACTAGATTGGTAGGGGTGGATGAGGTTTCCAAGACACTACATTGTACTTTTCAAAATAGAAAAACACAGTTACCCAAAGCCCAACAAATTGTGCAGGAGTACACTAACCTTTTTTTACAATGGCTTTCATTTTATAAACATGCACCGGCCATTCAGGAAATGAAAATTAAGCTGGAAAGTATCAGCCATTTAGTGGGATCAGATTCCAGCTGTTGCTTTACTAAAGATCATCATATTCAAAAAACTCTTGGTGCATTTGCTTCTTCTGTAAAACAAACAAAGGCAGTGGGTTGCCATTATATTACCGCTATGCATAGTTTTTTAACGGCAAACGAAATTAGAAATGCTTAGAATACGAGTAGGTACTAGAGACAGTGCCTTAGCTATGTGGCAAGCGAGAGAAGTGGCGGGTTTAGTTTCTTCCCCGTCCGTTGAAACTAGCATTTGTATGGTAAAGAGTGAAGGAGATACAAATCTAATTACGCCATTATATGAGTGGGGTATTCAAGGAATATTTACCAAAGCATTGGACATTGCTTTATTAAATAACGAGATAGATATTGCGGTTCATTCTTTAAAGGATGTGCCTACAACATTAGCAAACGGGTTAACGATTGCTGCCGTATTACCCAGGGCTAATCCATACGATGTGTTGGTTTGCAGAACGCCCGATACCATTGAAAAAATGGCGAATAAAAAACCACTCATTATTGCTACTTGTAGTATTCGCCGTAAAGCTCAGTGGCTACATAAGTTTCCCAATACCACCATAGAAAGTATTCGTGGAAACGTGCAAACACGACTTCAAAAATTGCATAAAAGTCATTGGGATGGGGCCATATTTGCAGCAGCTGGTTTGGAGCGTCTTGCCATTATGCCAGAAACATCGGGTATTCAAATTCCATTGCATTGGATGCTGCCGGCGCCAGCGCA
>RDXK01000091.1 GCA_004292605.1 Bacteroidota bacterium | reverse complement strand
CCGCAGACACATTTGTGGTTAATCAAAGTTTGGTTCTCCGCATCAACATTTGTGGTGAAAATCGCCACCTTCGCCAAGCCCGAAACCGTTACCAGCCATATTAGCACGACAGACACGATGAAACATACACTGACAATATTGACAATTTTATTCAGCTACTTTGCTTTTGGACAAAATAACCGAAGTGAACTTGCGAACTCTAAAATTTATGTAAGGGCGACCTACTTTGACAAGAAAAACGAATATATCGGACTACAAACAAGAACTGACTTAGCCGACACAATTATTGAAAACGTAAAGTATCGTAAATTTCAAACATCTGACTTTACCGACTATTCCGACAAGCGAGAAACAAAAACTTTCTATGAAACTTTTACGAATGACATTTATTGTTTGCTTGACAACGGCAAAAAAGTAGTTCATAAAATCAACTACCAAATTGACAAAGAACAAACAGGAACAATCTTCGGCAAGCAGACAAATATATTGCTTGAATTTATTGACACACGAAACAGCTATCCAAGAGACAGTTTAGTTGCGACAAGAAAAACACCAAGAAAATATTATCAAAAAGATAACTCTGAAATCTATCTTGTAATTATTCCAGACCTACAATCCCTTGTTGTTTCGAGTAATGGACAGTTTTACACTAAACAGTTAATGGGCGACAATTACAATGACATAACAAACGGTTTAAAAAACAATTTTACTGCTTCGACAAAATTCGACATTCAAAAAGGCGATGAAATTCAATTATTCTATCGCAGAAAGTGGTATGACGACACTACTAATGTTGCCGAATACCAAGACAAACAATTCAAAAATTTCAAGTATTTAACTGACACAATCGTGAACAATACAAAAGCATTGAAGTTTGAAGTGGAAGGTTACAATTATTTAAGTGGTTCATATGATAATCCACAAGAGCTTTTAGTCACAGTTACAGACAGCGGTTATTATGTAGGTTATCAGTTTGTGCCTTTTCAAGACTATAAAACAGAATTAAAAATAGTTGAAACAGAAAAAGGGAAAGACTTGTTTTTACAAGGAGTGACGTTTGACACCATCAACGGAAACACTTATCCGAAAATTGTTCAAGCTAAAAGCGACCCTTACAGGTATTACATTTTGCCATTTTTTCCAATGCCTTTTATTGAATTTGGCAATGTGCAAGGAATAATTACTTACACGAAAATTAAAGGAATTGAAAAAGGCAAGAAACTTGAACGGACATACATCACAAATGAAAACAATATAAGAGATATAATCAGTAAGAGTAAGAATGAAGTTGAAGTAATAATTTACTTTGTGGACAAGGCAGAAGTTGATATAGAAATTAAGGACTTTGAAACTGACAAAGTACTAGGAAACTTAAAAACAAAAGCAAAAAACGGCTTAAACACTTTTGTAGTTCGTTCTGACAAATTTGAGAAAGGCAAACAATACAGTGTTCAAATAAATTACAAAAACAAGGACAACTCTGGTAGTTTTTCAAATAGCGTAACGACAAAATATTGATGACTGAAATAAATACGGCTGGTAACACGGGTTTGGCAAAAGTGGCGGTTCAGTGCTCCGCAGACACATTTGTGGTTAATCAATGTTTGGTTCTCCGCATCAGCATTTGTGGTGAAAATCGCCACCTTCGCCAAGCCCGAAAACGTTAGCTGCCATTTTATGACACAACAAACTCAAAAACTGACTGCAAGACAAATACAAATGACAAATAGAGTAAGAACAAATTTCATACTTTTTGTAGC
>RDXK01000161.1 GCA_004292605.1 Bacteroidota bacterium | reverse complement strand
GCTGGGTTTCGTGGGTTTCTGGTTACCAAACCAATTTTCGCTCTATTCGGGCTTAATTTTCTAAAAAGGCTTGAGTCTAGTATCCTAAATCGTGTATAGCCATATACAGCCTCGTTCAAATCCATATAACGCATGGCTACTTTTTCGGCAGTGATAGTTTGGGTTGTACTGCTATCTTGGTACGCGTAGTTTTTATACTGCGTGGCAAAATGTAAGCTCAGCGATATGCTATCATTTAATTGAGCCTTGATATATGCCTGCACTTCGTTTTGCCTTGGTGGAGATAATGGTATGTACACCACCGTATCGGTACCTGCGTCTGTTGTATTAGCGCCCCTTTGATTACTCGTTGTAGTTGGATATTTAAACAAACTACTATTCCAATGCGGCCGTCTATAATTGGCTAACTGCCTTTTTATTCGTGTTGTTTGAATGTCGTTCCGTTCTAACCTCGCTATAACCCTCAGCAAGCTAGGGTCAGTTACTGGTTCGTCTTCGGGGTTGGCATCGGTGTGTAGCATGTTGTGATCTAATTTTGTACAGCCTGCTAAAAGCACAAAAACTATACTAATTAAATACTTGGTGAGCCTGTTAAGGCCTCGGCCGCAAAATTGCGGGGGGGGGATGATGAGTGTCGCATTTTCCAATTTTAGGTAGTTAAAGATATATTAAAAAGCAAGAGCTTTAATATTTATTTGCCATTTTTTCCGATGGTTGCAAAATCGGAGTTTTTCTTCTAAAAACAGGCAAGTCACTCGCCCTGCCTTAAACCCATATACCATGCTTAAAATACAGTACTTTTGCAGCCGCAAATACAGTAGAGATATGCAACTGAGTGAACAGGAAATAATACGTAGAGAAAAATTACAGCAATTACAGCAAGCAGGAATAGATGCTTACCCAGCACCTAGCTACCCAGTAACACATTATAGTGAGCAAATTAAGGCCGCTTTTACCGAGGAAACCAAAGATGCGTTTGTCCAGGTATGTGTAGCAGGCCGTATAATGACCATAAACGATAAGGGTAAAGTGTTTTTTATAAAAGTGCAGGACAGCCAAGGCTTGATACAATTGTATGTACGCCGTGACGACATCTGCCCGGATGAGGATAAAACCTTGTTTGATGAAGTAGTAAAACGTGGCTTAGATTTAGGTGATTTTATTGGCGTTACCGGTTTTGTGTTTACTACCCGTACCGGCGAAACTAGTATACATGCCCAAACCTTAACCTTATTGGCCAAAAGCCTAAAACCCTTGCCAGTAGTAAAGCGTGATGAGGAGGGTAATGTGTACGATGCTGTAACCGACCCTGAATTTAGGTATCGCCAGCGCTATGCCGATTTGGTAATAAATCCAGCTGTGAAAAGAACGTTTGAGTTGCGTACCAAAATGATGAATACCATCCGTACGTTTTTAAATAACCACGGTGCTTTAGAGGTAGATACCCCTGTGCTACAAAGCATACCCGGTGGTGCAGCTGCCCGGCCGTTTATAACACACCATAATGCGTTAGATATGCCGCTGTACTTACGTATAGCCAACGAATTGTACTTAAAGCGGTTGATAGTAGGTGGTTTTGATTGGGTGTACGAGTTTAGCAGAAACTTTAGAAACGAGGGGATGGATAGAACCCACAACCCTGAGTTTACTATTTTGGAATGGTATACCGCTTACAAAGATTATGAGTGGATGATGGAAACCACTGAGCAATTACTAGAACAATTGGCCATTGCCTTACATGGCACTACGGAGCTAACAGTGGGTGAAAAAACAATTAGCTTTAAAGCACCTTTTAAACGCATTTCTATTTTTGATGCGGTGAAGGAAAATACCGGGATAGATATTAGCGAGCTTGATGAAGCTGGCTTACGGGCCGTGTGTAAGCAATTACATATAGATGTGGCTACCAATATTGGTAAAGGAAAGCTGATAGATGAAATTTTTGGCGCCACTAGCGAAGCCAATTATATACAGCCTACGTTTATTATAGATTATCCGGTGGAAATGAGTCCGCTTACCAAAAAGCATCGCAGCAAGCCAGGTTTGGTAGAGCGTTTTGAATTGATGGTAAATGGCAAAGAAATAGCCAATGCTTACAGCGAATTGAACGATCCCATCGACCAAAGAGAACGTTTTGAAGAACAAGTAAAACTGATGGAGCGTGGCGATGATGAGGCCATGTTTATTGACCATGATTTTTTACGTGCGTTGGAGTATGGTATGCCACCTACGGCTGGTATAGGCATAGGTATAGATAGATTATGTATGCTATTAACCAACCAGGTAAGTATACAAGATGTATTACTGTTTCCGCAAATGCGTGCCGAGAAATTAGATTAAATTTTTGTTTTTTTGGGTATCAAGTAAAGAGCTCCCTAATCAACAGGGAGCTCTTTAATTTGGGTTAACTGTGTAGGTATATATTACCTCAGTGCACCGCTAGCCCACTGTACGGTATACTGTGCTTTGAAGTATTTAATGCGTAGTTCTATAAGTTTTTGGGTGGTTTCTAGCACTTTATTTTCACGGGCGTTCAATACAAACAAGGTGCTTTCACCATTCCTAAAACGTAATTCCTCTGCTCTTAGCAGTTTGGTGTAATTGTTATATGCTTGTGTGGCAGTGATGATTTGCTTGTACAGCTGCGAAAACTCGTTGTGATAATACCTGATTTTATTTTCGGTTTCCCAGCGTTTATTGTTAAGCTCCAAACGTGTTTCTGTAATTTTTAATTTGGCAGCTCTATAATCGCCTCGGCCTTCTCTAAAGAACAACGGTATTTTTACATCTAAGCCCCATTTATAGTTGTTTTCTAAAAATGCTGCATTTACATCTTTAAACACATAATAACCTTGGTTTAAAAGGTTGTATTTTAAGTTTACGTAGGGCAATAAACTTTGGAACTTCAATTTGCGTTCTACCTCTAGGGCTTGTAACTTAAAGTCGTAAGTACGTAGCATAGGGTTTTGTGCATTGCTACGCATGATAAAATTTTCTACTGGCTCTATTTGTAATAAGTTGGTAAACAGCAAGGTATCTGGTATGGCAGTTTCTGGTAGTAAATAGCTAGAGTCCTTCTCCATCCATAAAAAATTACTTACATCTAAACTGGTACCCACTAGTTTCATACGGGCTTCCTGCTGAAGAATGGTAAAGCTTTGTACTTGTGTAAGGGCTTCTATGGTATCTATTTCGGCACGGTCGCCATTGGCATAAGCTATTTTTACTAGTTTAAAACGCTCATTAGAAACCTCTAAAAATCGGGTATAATTTTGGTACAGTTGGTAGGTGCCTGCCCACTGCCAATAAGCTACATAAGCATCTAGCAAAAGATTGTTCAAAACTATGAGCCGCTCTTGCTCACTCTGCGTTCTAAACAAGCGAGCTTGCTGTAAGGCTGCCCGTCGTTTATCAAATAAAAGATTCCGCAAAACTGGCATTTCTACGCCTAAATAACTGGTTCGGCCAAGCGATTCCTCAGAACTTAAGCGAGGCCCGCCATTGTTTTCTAAACCAGCTTTAAAATCGGCCCCAAAAAGCGTGGGCAATTTTATTTCGGGGCGGTTGTATATAAAATAACTTTTACCATCAAAGGTTTTACGGCTGGTATTAAATGTTACACTGGGGTCCATAAATGCACCACGAGTAGCCAGTAATTCGGCCTCGGCTTTTTCCACCAAAATACCTGCTTGTTTGGCCACGGGGTGGTACTGTTTTAGCTGGCCAATAAAAGCATCTAAATCTAACTTATAAGGTTTAGTAGTATTGGCGGGCTGTGCCTTGGCTAGTACAGTAGTAAAGCAAAGCAACAGAAATACAATATGCTTCATGTTACTTCTTCTTTGATTTTGCATCTTTTGCTTCATCTATTTTGTAATAATCTGGCGGGAAACCGTTGATGTTTCGCCATAATTCGTACCAAACTTGTACATCTTTTAGCAAGGCTATGGAGCTAGAGGCCGCACCCATGCGTAGCTGTTTGGGCCAAGGTTTTTCGGCGGGGTCTTCGGCTACTAAAGCCCGGAATTTACCATTGCTACTTACGCTAGTTTCTATAGCTACTACTTTGCCACCAAAGGTTCCGTAGCTAGCTTGTGGCCAGCCAGAAAATACTATGGCGGGGAAACCATCAAATACAAAACGTACTTTTTGGCCAATGGAAATAAGTGGTAAATCCAACGGCTCCACAAACATTTCTACAGCGTACTGAATTTCTCTAGGTACTATTTCTACTACCATTTCGCCCTCTTTTACTATTTCACCAATACCCGCTTTTTTGGCCTGTATTACTTGTCCATCCTGCGGTGCAGTAACATAGTAGAGTTGGTTTCTAATATCGTAGCTGGCATACACGTTTTCTAGTTTAGAAACATCGGCTTCGGTGGAGGCAGCATCCGACAATGCAGAAAATTTATCGCCTTGTGCTTTGGAAATTTTATCGGTATACTCCTGGATAGTGCTGTTTTTTTCAATGTATAAATTGATGAGTTCTTGCTTGCCTTGTAAAAATTTGTTTTCTACACTTATGCGTTTAGCAGTAACATTTTGAAAGGTTACTTTACGGCGTTCAAAATCTATCAATGAAATTACACCAGCGTCCCACATTTGCTGGGCAGCTTCTATCTGGCGCTGGGCCACTGCCACTTCGGTTTTTACAGCTTGTAAGTCAATGCTATCGCTTTCAATTTTTAAACGTTGTTGTTTTATTTTATTATCTAGCGATGATAGTTTTAGTGCCTGCCCTTCCGTTAATGCAGCTACTTGTAAACCAGCCGTTTGGGCCTTACCTGCATAGCCCTGCATGCTTTGCTGTTTGGCATTTATTTGCTGCTGTGTACGCTGTAATAATTTGGGGTCAAAATAGTCTACCTTAACCTCGCCTAATTGTAAAATGGTATCGCCTTTTTTTACATTATCACCTTCCTTCACGTACCATTTTATTACGCGGCCACCTATAATGGTATTGAGCTCCTGTGGGCGTTGTTCTTGGCGTAGCGTTGTTACGGCACCTTTGGCCCTAATATTTTGGGTCCATGGTAAAAACAAAATGATAATTAGCAATGCTAGTATGCCGTACATCCAATACTTAATGGTACTGGTACGCCCAAGGCGATAAATTTGTTGGAACGATTGAAATTTGCTTTCGGAAACGCTGTCGTCAAATTGTTTCTCAAAAAAAGTTGACATAGTATAGTAGAGTTTACCTGAAATATTTATTTAGTGCGTTTTACTTGTCCGTCTTCCAATTCTATCATGTGTTGATAGCTTTCAGCTACATCGTTAGAAGAGGTGGTGAATAAAACTGTGGTGTTGGTAAGCGATGCAAAGTATTGCTGTAAGCGTACCACGTTTTGCGGCTCCATATCGCCAAACGGATCTTCTAACAAAAGAAGTCGGTGTTTACCAATAAGGGCACGTAACAGTAGTACACGCTTTATATCCTTCTTACTCATTCTTTTTCCGGCTGGGTCTAGCACTGTATCTAAACCTTCGGGGGCTTTGTGTATAATATCTAAAAAGCCTAATTTTTCTGCCAGTTGTGTAATGCTATCGGCAGTAATATGTTTATGCCCCATAGTTATATTTTGCAGTAGTGTACCCTGAAAAATATCCTGGCTATTTAGCAGCAAACCTACCGTATGGCGAAGACTAGTAACATCGTAGTTGGCAATAGGTACATTGTTTATTAACACCGAACCGCTTTTTTCGGCAAAGGCGCCGGTAAGCAATTGTAAGATGGTAGATTTTCCGCTGCCCGATTTTCCTACTATGGCCATGCAAGTATTGGCTGGCACCACAAAACTGGTTTTGTTTAAAACAGTTTTATCGTTGTGGTAATTAAACACCACATCCTTAAACTCTATGCGTAATCCATCGCCATCTTCTGGTACGGCTAATGTGCCCGTTTTTTCTACTTCAGCTTCTACTATTTTAGATAGTTTGGTGCTGGCAGTAAGGCAATCGTACACCACATCTAAACTGGTAATGAATTTTTCTACAGAACCAATAACGGTGATAATTACAATTTCGGCGGCAATAAACTGACCAATATTTAATTGCTGACCCACCAATAAAATGGCACCTACTATCAGCATAGCGGCGGTAATGGTTACTTTAAAAGTTATTAGGCTCCAGTATTGTGATTGCAATACTTTAAAATGGGCGGTTCTTGCACCAATATAACCTTTGCTAATTTTATCGTTTTCTATCAGGTGTAAATCAGTCTCTTTAGCAAACTTGAACGTTTTTACCGCACGGGCTAACTCCTCTATCCAAGCGGCGTTTTTGTATTTATAGTCGCTAGCCTGCATACTTGTAGCAAATCCTTCATCGGCCGTAAAGCGAAGAATAAGCACTAGTAAAAGTGCCAAAACAATACCAAATACTATAAAAACGGGGTGGTATAAGGAAAGTAGAATAAGGCCAAATATGATTTGAATACTTGCGGCAGGAATATCTAACAGTAGTTTGGCCACACTTTTTTGAAAAGTCATGGTATCAAAAAACCTATTCACCAGCTCGGGCAGGTAGTAATTATCTAGCTTTTGAATGTTAAGCCTTGGTATTCTATCTACAATGGTAAAGGAGTAGCGTAAAAATATTTTCTGCTGAATTTTTTCAATGTATTGCATTTGCCTTACTTGTAGCAAGCCATTAATAAAGGTACCCAACACCACCATAAATATGAGTACAATAATGGAGGTACTCATGGAACCTGCCTGTACAAAATTGATGATACTTTGAATACCTATAGGTAAACTAAGCTGTACCAAACCCCCTAAAATAGCAAAGATGTAAATGGTAGAAATATCACTTCCATCTAGCTTTAAGGTGCTATACACTTTTTTAAATACCGAGCCTAACGACACATTACTTGATGCGGCCATAAATTTATAATTCAATAGTATCAAAGAAAGTTAAACCGTGGGGTGCAAAGTAACCATATATAACCCCGAAGCAGTTTAATTTTTCTGTTAAAAAAATTGCAATCTCCTATACAACAAAGATTGAAACAAATTGATTACGAAAGAGATATGATTTTTGGCTATTTCTTAGAAGCATGCCATAAAAGTAGGCCTGTAAGTATACACAAGGGGCCAGCATACCACGGAAAGCCGATGGAGCGACTGCTGGATTTATTTATGACTGCCTGCCCGTAATCGTTAATTATATTGGCTTGATGAATAAAAATTTCGCCCTGCCAAATCATTACTATACCCGCTAGTATAAAAACAATGCTTAGTATACGCAGTAGTAACATGGCGGGGGTACTTTTTTATAAAAATGTGTAGGAAATATTTCCATCTTTTTCATCTTTCAATTGTACGCCGATAGCCGAGAGGGAGTTCCGTATTTTATCGCTGGTAACAAAGTCCTTCTTTTGCTTGGCTTCTTTTCTAATATCTATCAGCAGCTCTAGTACATCATTTAATTTTCCATTATGTGCATTGGCTTCAAACTGTAACCCAAAAATTTGAATTAAATACGTGTCAAATGCTTGCTGCATTTGCTGCCAGCTACTGCCGCTTAACTCCGATAAGGCTATTTGCTGATGCTTGATACCATTAATGATGGGCACCAGTTCAAAGAAATTGGCCAGCACCTTGGCGGTATTAAAATCATCGGCCATGCTATGTTCCGCATCCTGTAAAAGGGCTGCTACTTTTTTATCGGTTTCGGTGGCCGTGGTAGCAGTAAATGCTGGCGTAGTAGAGCGTAGAACTTGGTAAGCTTCCATTAGGCGTTTGTAGGCCTTTTCGGAGGCTTGCAGGGCTTCATTGCTAAAATCGAGCGTGCTACGGTAATGACTTTGCAGTATAAAAAACCTAATAGTCATAGGGCTATAAGGCTGTTGCAAAATAGGGTGCGTACCTGCAAAAAGCTCACTTAGCTTAATAACATTGTTATAGCTTTTGCCCATTTTTTTACCGTTAATGGTAATCATATTGTTATGCAGCCAATATTTGGCGGGTGTAACATGATTGCAAACGGTACTTTGTGCTATTTCACATTCATGGTGCGGAAACTGTAAATCCATACCACCGCCATGTATATCAAATTGTTTACCTAAATATTTATTGCTCATGGCACTGCACTCTATATGCCAGCCGGGGAAACCTTCGCCCCATGGGCTGGGCCAGCGCATGATATGTTCCGGCGGAGCATTTTTCCACAAGGCAAAATCGTTTTTATTTCGCTTCTCGTCTTGGTTATCTAATTCTCGAGTAGTATCTAGTTGGTCTTCTAAATTTCTACCGCTTAGTATACCATAAGGCATATTTTTTTCGGAAAAAACTTGGTGGTATTTATGTACATCAAAGTATACACTACCATTTACCTCGTAAGCAAAACCATCGGCTATAATACGCTGTATCATGGTTATTTGCTCTACTATATGCCCGGTGGCGGTAGGTTCTATGCTGGGTTCCAGGTTATTAAACTGTAGCATAGCCCAATGAAAAAGGTTGGTGTATTTCTGTACCAGCTCCATGGGTTCCAAGCGTTCTAGCTGTGCTTTGCTACTTATTTTATCTTCTGCAGCACGGCCTTCCTCTTCAAAATGCCCTGCATCGGTTATATTACGTACGTAGCGTACTTTATAGCCAAGGTGCAGTAAATAGCGGTACACAATATCGAAAGTAATAAAGGGGCGTGCATGGCCTAAATGACTTTCGCCACTAACGGTGGGGCCACAAACGTACATACCCACAAAGGGTGCATGTAGGGGTGTAAATAGTTCTTTTTTCCTTGATAATGAATTGTATACAAAAACTTCTTTAGTCATAACCGCCAACTTACTTGCTTGTTAGCGGCGAAGATACTATAAAGGGCTGCCAATTTTATTTCAATAAAATTTTAGTTATCAGCATACTATGGTCGCTCAAGCCTTCCTCTTTCATTTGAAAGCTGCTTACCGTAAGTGTAGGGTGTACTAAGGTATAATCTATCCGTAGCGATGGGGCTAAATCTTGGTAGGTTCTACCAATACCGAAGCTTTGCTGTAAAAACGCATCTTGAAAATTTTCGGCAATGGTGGCGTAGGTGTAGCTAGTGGGTACATCATTAAAATCGCCACAAACGATGGTTCTATACGGCGATGAGCGTACAAACTTGGCCACTAAAACCGCTTGTGCAGCCCGTTTGGTATTGGCTATTTGAAGTTTTTTGATAATACCTTTAGAATGTTCCATTCCCTCCTGAGTGCCTGCAGTAATTTTTTCAATTTTTAGGTAGTCTCGTTCCTTGAACTTAAAACTCTGTAAGTGGGTGGTAAAAACCCGTAAAGTATCGGTATTGGGCAAAGCCACATCAGCAAATATTACGCTTTCAGCATTTTTGCCTGCAAATATTCGTTTACCCGTTTTGGCTATAGGGTGTTTGGAGAAAATGATACAGCCAGCAGCATAATCATCGTTTTCCCGAATATGATCTTTTGAGAAAAAATGGTACGGATACAGGGTAGAAAAAAATTTAATGTGATTATTGCTTTGGCTGGAATTAAATTCCTGCAAACAAATAATATCTGCCCCAGTATTATCCAATGCTTGTAAAATTTCCTGCGGTGCCAGTTTCCTTTTTTCCAAACTTTTGCTCATGCTGGTAAGCGAGTGTACGTTCCAAGTAGCAATAGTAATGGCCGGGCCTGTAATGGTTTTGGGCTGTAGGTTAAACGCAAAGGTTTTTTTACAAGCGGGTATGCTAGCCACCAGCGTAGCAATAGGTAGTAATACCCAGATAGGTTTTACCATTAGCCAGTACAATGCCGATAAAAGAACCATGATAAATAAGTAGGGAAACCAAAGTGCTAGGAGCGGAATCCATTGATTGGTTTGTGGCGATACGTAAGCGGCATAACTACTAAGTAAGCACAAAACCGCCAACACCAAATTGGTGATGATGCTAAGCCATTTTATGCTTTTTCGGAAAAAAAATGCCACCCGCTTCATGGCATAAATATAATTAGCTTATGGTTTGGTTAACAGTAAATCTGCTATTATAGGGTAGTGGTCGGAAATGTTGCCCGTATTGGGTATGGTAACCTGAATAGGCTGCCACTGTGGTGAGCAAAAAACATGATCGATACGTAGCGTGGGGGAGTAATTATAGTACGTACGGCCCCAGCCACTGCCTTTGGCCAAAAACACATCGGTATAATTTTTTTTGATGGTATTGTAGCTATAGCTGCCGGGTACATTATTAAAATCGCCGGTAATAAGCAAGGGCTGCTGGTATGGTAAAAATTGCTGGATGATACGGGTTTGTTTGTGGTGCACTTTGGCAAAAAATTGCACTTTATCTATAAAGCCTGCATTAGAAAGTGGCAACGTATCGCCCAGTGATACAGCCGTATCTCTAACAAACGGTATGGCAGGATTGATGTACATGCTTTTTAAATGAAAGTTGGCTACACAAAAGGGCATGGTTGGGTGCTGAATAGTGGCTAAGCCGGCTAGTTCCTTCACATACGGATTGGTTTCTATTACTGCGGTATCAATTCCTACAATTGGCCATTTACTAAAAATAATGGTGCCATATTTTGATGCCCCGTTTTGCCACAATTGATTTACCCCCGCAAAATAGTAGTGGTAGGGTAGGCCGCTAGCTTTTTTTACCAAGGCAATACTGGAAATATAAATGGATGAATCGTGATACTCACCAAAATCCTGCATGCTGATAATATCTGGTTGGTATCGCCGAAGGATGTTGGCTAGTCGATAGTTACTATTACTAGGGTTGGCAGTATCGCTTTTTAAGCATACCCCGTTTTGCTGTACATTCCAGGAGAGTAAACGTATATGGCTGGGCTGTTTAGCCATAGAAAACTCCGTAGGAATTCTGAAAGCAAATGTATTATGTGCCCAATACAAGCTAATGAGCATAAGGCCTAACATACCCACCGCTAGCCGCCTATGAAAAAAGAAAGCTATAGTAGTAGCTACCACCATGTTTATAAAACACAGCGGTAAACCGATAGAAAAAATAGAACTCCAACTAAAATGTAAGCCACCTACCTCACCAGCAATACAGGCAAGCACTAATACCACCGTGGAGCTAAGCCAATATAGCCAACCCAAGGCCCAAAAAGCAGTTCGTAGTTTGGTCATGAATAATTACAAATCGTGTTGACTGGCCTTTTTCAAAAATTCCTTTTCCTCTTCGGTTAAAAAATGGTAGCCTTTTTCGTTTATTTTATCCAGCAACGCATCTACCCGCTGCTGGGTTACGGTAGGGGTTTTGGTAAAGCTTTTTCTATTGTCGGTATAAAAGGTACGGCTGTTAGCTGGGGCAGCTTTTTTTTCTGGGTTAAACCATCCATCTACCCAATGCACAAAATTTTCCATCCATGCTCCCCAATCTCTTCCACGCTGTAATTGTTTTATAAATACCATACCTATAATGGCAGCACTTAAATGGGCTAGGGCTATACAACCATTGCCACTGGCTACCAAACTAAAATCGAGTGCCACAAAAATGAGGGTAAGTACCCAGAGCGGTATTCCACCGTTTAACATGGGAAAAATGCGGTATTCAGGGGTTAGTGTGGTGGTAGCTACTACTATGGCCATCAGTCCGCTACCAGCCCCGGCTAAATAGCCACTGGCTACTACCGGTGCAAACACGGGAAACACATTAGCAGTAAGTATAAATACCACGCCACCTAAAACACCACCATATAAAAACAGCGGTATCAGTTTACTATTGCCCGATAAATCTTGCAGTATAAACCCAAACGCCCATAACCAAAGCATATTGCTGAGTAGGCCAAAAAATGAATCGTGGTAAATAAGGTGGGTAATCAGTGTCCATGGTCGGCTAAAGAAAATCTCACTATTGGCACTTAGGGTAAACCAGTTTTGGACCTGACTCTGAAAAAACTCCATGGGTATACCACTTAGGTAGTACACAATTTTTATTCCGGAGAATAAAATAAAGCTGATGGCCTGCACCCCAATCAGCCACACCAAAGCATTGTTATCTGCACCCAATAAAATACGTTGTTTATTCAGCATAAAAATGAATTAGTATAAACGGGTAAATTGATTTTTTTTCCAATAGTAAGCTAGCAAAAAGCCTACCACAGCACCACCTAGGTGGGCAAAATGTGCCACATCGTCACCAGCACTATTGGCTAAGCCTGCGTATAACTCAAAAAGGCCGTATAGTAGTACAAACCACTTAGCTTTTAGTGGCAGCAAAAAGTAAATATAGATTACATGGTTAGGAAACAAAAAGCCAAACGCTGCCAAGCACCCAAACACGGCTCCGCTAGCACCCACGGTAGCACTAGCCAAACTGCTGTAATAAAGTTGCTCGTACACAGCAGGGTTTTGCAGGTACTGTGCTATCACGGCGTTGGTTTCGTAGTATAAAACACCCATATGGCATAGGGCTGCACCTAGGCCACATACAAAGTAAAAAAGTAAAAAACGTTTGGGCCCCCAAAGGTTTTCCAGTACGCTACCAAACATCCATAGGGCAAGCATATTGCTAAACAAGTGCCCAAAACTACCATGCATAAACAGGTGCGTTATAAACTGCCATGGTTTAAAAAGCGGACTTTGCCAAGTATGTAGTGCAAAAACATGGTTGAAATTTATTTGATGGCTCAGGGTATTTTGTGCCAAAAACCCCAAACTGTTAATAATCAATAAGTTTTTGATTATCACAGGTAATATTTCAAATCGGTTGATTCTAAATTCACTCATGTTGTAAAATTATTGTTTCAATGTTAACTGCACCACATTCTCAATATGTAGCGTTTGCGGAAACATATCTACCGGTTGTACTTTGGTAATGGCATATTTTTCCTGTAACAGCTGTAAATCTCTTGCTTGGGTGGCAGGGTTGCAGCTTACATACACTATTCTGGGGGCTGCTATTTCAAGCAACTTTAACACAAGTTTTTCATGCATACCCGCCCGTGGCGGATCGGTAATGATTACATCGGGCCTGCCGTGCTGTGCAAAAAATGCATCATTACAAATATCTATTACATCGCCAGCGTAAAAATGGGTGTGGTTGAGTTGGTTTAGTGCCGCATTTTCCTTAGCATCCTCTATGGCATCAGCCACCATTTCTACCCCAATTAGTTGTTTAGCGCCCTCACTTACAAAAATGCCTATGCTACCCGTACCACAGTACAAATCGTACACGGTTTCCGTGCCAGTAAGCTCGGCAAATTGCTGGGTGATAGTGTATAAATTTTCCGCTTGGCGACTATTGGTTTGGAAAAAACTTTTCGGACTAATTTTAAAACGATACTTGCCTAATTTTTCTACTATATAGCCGGGGCCTTTTACCGTTACGGGTGTTAAATCGTATATGCTATCGTTCCATTTGGTATTGATGGTGTAATGCAATGTAGTAATAGCCGGAAACTGCTGTAATACAAATGCTACCAAGGCTTTGAGCCATGCGGCATTGTTTTCGCCCACTACTATGTTCACCATTAATTCTCCCGTGCTAGCTAGCCTAATTTGTAGGTTGCGTAAAAAACCTTGGTGTGTTTTAATATTGTAAAAAGTGTAATGATGCTGTTTTGCAAAGGCCAAAATAGCATTGCGTAGTTCATTGGTAGGTTCTGCCTGTAAATGACACTGTTGTATACCCACCACTTTATCAAAAACTCCTTTTGCGTGAAAGCCTGCTGCGGGGCCAGTTAGCCCATTAAATTCCTCCTCCGGTAAGTGTTTTATGGTCTGAAACTCCTGCTGGGGTACAAAACGGCGTGTGGCAAAAGTGTACTCCATTTTATTACGGTAGTAGGCGGTTTCTGTGCAGCCTAAAATAGGTTCTATGGTAGGCAATTGTAGTTTACCTATGCGGGTAAGGTTATCTACCACTTGCTGGTGTTTGTATTGTAGCTGCTGGCTATAGGGTAGCATTTGCCATTGGCAGCCACCACAGGCGCCAAAATGCTCGCAAAAAGGCTGTATGCGTTGTGTACTGGGGCTGTGCAAGGTTTTGGCAAAGCCTTCTGCCCAGTCTTTTTTGCTCTTGGTAAGTTGAATATCTACTACATCGCCCGGTACTACTTGTTCTACAAAAATTACTTTACCGTCTACACG
>RDXK01000090.1 GCA_004292605.1 Bacteroidota bacterium | reverse complement strand
AACCACCACCTGGGCTACCTGTCGTTCCACCGCAGCCGCAGCCGCCACCCCCTCCACCGCCAGTACAGTCGATGACGATTTCCATTGTAACACTAGCTTGTTGCACGATAACGACATTAACTCCGTCACTCCAAATAGATATTGAATAGCTGATATTGATTAATATTGATATAGTGCATCCACTTGTTGACCCGAACGAATTTGTGATAGAATTGCTGTTTGAAGAAGAAGGGTTAGTGTCAAAACTGATATTTACATTTTTTAGCGTTGCATTAACGGGTGATATAATATTTACACTGTCAACATTATTGATTGATTTTTCAAAGTATCCAAAAACAGCTTGGGTGTTTAATAGTTTATTTTTTTCTTCATTGGAACTAGGTTGAATAGCGTTTAATGAATCTTTATTGTAAATCCGGTAAGTGTATAGACTGTCGTTGTGTTTGTAGGCGGTAATATAAGATTTTACCGCTTGTGAATTAGTCGACTGCAATGGAATAAAGAACAACCCTTGATTGTCGTAATTATTATTGGTTGAAACTGACCTATTTGCCGCGGTGTTCAAGGAATTCGGCGAGAAAGATGCGTTTGTTCGACCATTTAGTTTGGAGCTATTTTTCGTTTTGTAAATTACTTTGTCCCATTTAGGTAACCCATTTTTCCGAACAAAGTCAGGGAGGAATTTAAAGATTGAATCTTGTTTCTTAATGTCGGCAGCTAGTTTTTTAATTTCAACATCGCTTGCGGAATTTGTGTCGAAGAATTGGGATTTAAGCTCTTCGTAGTTTTGAGTAACTTCTGGTAAGATATTGTCCTGCTTCCGACATCCTGCGAATAATAGAAAAGCAAGTATAAATGCTGTAGTCCATTTAATGATCTGTGTTTTCAGGGTTTTGTTACTAACTGTTTTTATTTTTAAATCATACAATAGTTTTCCAACAAAAATTAAATACTGGGTGAGCCTGTTAAGACCTCGGCCGAAAAATTTGCGGGCGGGGGGTGATGAGTGACGCATTTTCCAATTTTAGGTAGTTAAAGATATGCTAAGTTTATCGCAAACTACCAAATATATTTTCCTGTTGAGCTCTTTGTGTATCACTTACACAAAGATATATATGATACTATGTTGCAAATAAAAACTGGCTAAACAATGGCCAATTCAATGTTACACAAATACCTATAGAATTCATCTCGCATTCCGATAGTACTATCATCTTTGCACCAAATTAGGAGGTGCATTTTTGCATAATTTACTAAAGCTTTATAACCCTTTCGCAAGCTTACCATTCGCAGGTTTATACTAATAAAATTATTACCAAGTTCCCGAGTCGCAGACTCTACAGTTCATTACACATCCGTAGTCCGTGTCGCTTAAGACTACGGGTAGAGCGGGGGATTTAACCCTCTAATATCCGCTCTTTCCTTGGTTAGTTCTGTAGCTGCTTTTACGGTAAAAAAGCATTTCTGTAACGGCTATCAGCAACAAACTAAAACCTGTACTAGCTGCTACCTTGCCTATGAAATAAAAGAAATTGCCAAACTGTGTCCACTCTATAAACACTACATACACGTGGTGCAAAAACGTAAGTATCAATACATAAATACTGTACGGAGCCAAACCCATACTTTTTATACTAGGTTCTATATAGCTATGTTCAGTACTATCCTGCGGCAGAAGTACGGTTAATAAAAAAGGCCGTAAATACGCTATTAGTACACAAGCTGCGGCATGTATACCCATGGTACCTAAAAAATAATCCATACACAA
>RDXK01000160.1 GCA_004292605.1 Bacteroidota bacterium | reverse complement strand
TCTGGTGCGGGCAGGATCGGCATCATCTAATTTCGATTGTACTAAATTACCCTCTGCATTAATGGTTACAAGGTTTCTAAATAGTTTATCGGTTAATAATATCAGCCACTCATTATTGCTCTGCTTGTAGCTAACAATATTGTTACTCACGTACAAAGCATTACCTACAATTAGGTTTTGTAAATCGTAAAAATTGAGCGGCAGTTCTGTAAGTTCTTGTAAGTATTTTATGCTACGGGCCTGAATCCACTTCATGTTTATTTTGGCCATTAAAAACACACTATCCGGCCTTACTAGTAAACGGTATCCTTCAATACCTAACTGATTAAGGGATACCCAAATAGCACTATCTTTTCTAATGCGAATAAAGGCGGTGGCTTGGTCGTCGCCATCTTTAAAACTGTACCCTACTTTTACTTTGGCATAAAAAGTAGTAAAGGGTTTGGGAGCGTTTTGTAGCTTATTTACCACGCTATTTACCAGCGCCATAGAATCTACCGCAGTAGGCGTAACTACTACACGGGTAGCCGTATCCTTTTTAGTGATAGCTTCCTCAATAATTTGTACTTTTTTAGCCGGCCTACAGCCTGCTACTGCCACTACCAATACCAAAAAATAATATACAATTTTTTTCATACAATTATAATTTACCGGTATGTCCAAATCCGCCTGTGCCTCGCTGTGTATCGGGTAATTGGGTTACCGCCTGCCACTGTACAGTACCTACTGCCGCCAGAACTATTTGAGCAATTCTATCGCCCGGATGAATCTGCTGAGGTTCATTGGACAGATTGATTAACAAAACTTTGAGTTCGCCCCGGTAGTCGGAATCGATGGTACCCGGACTATTTAAACAGGTTAAGCCTTGTTTTACTGCCAAACCACTTCTTGGTCGCATTTGCATTTCGTAACCCTGTGGTATGGCTACGTGTAGCCCAGTGGGTACTAAAAAACGCTCCAAAGGCTGTAGCAGTAAGGGTTCTGTAATATGAGCACGCACATCTAACCCGGCAGAACCCGGTGTGGCATACGCAGGTAACTCAAACGGTGAGTGATTGATAATTTGAACTTCTACCATACTAATGTTTAATAAGTAATGCAGTGGCATACGCTACCACACCTTCTTCCCTACCCACAAAGCCCAAAGTTTCTGTGGTAGTAGCTTTTATAGAAACATCTTCGTCTGAAAGGTTTAAAATAGTAGCAATGGCAGCCACCATTTGCGGTACATAGGGCTTTATTTTAGGTGCTTGCAAGCATAAAGTAGCATCTACATTGCTAATGGTGTACCCTTTTTCAGTAACTAGAGTATAAGTTTTGGCTAACAAAATTTTGCTATCAATGTTTTTAAACTCCTGCGATGTATCGGGAAAATGCACCCCAATATCGCCCAAGGCGGCAGCCCCTAATAAGGCATCGCAAATAGCGTGTAACAGTACATCGGCATCGCTATGGCCTAGTGCACCTTTGGTGTGGGGTACCAATACACCACCTAGCCAAAAATCTCTTCCTTCTACTAATTGATGAAAATCTACCCCTAAACCTACTTTTATTTTCATACCGCACTGTTTACTTAGGTTGCGAAAGTACAATGCATGGCTTGCTTTTACAATTTATTATCCTATCGTTCTCTAACAGCAGTTCATTGGTCCAGCATAAGGCAAGGGAAAAACTGCTAGCTCAGTGGTGACTAGGCTTGTTGCAGTTGAAATAAAGTAATTTCTGGCCTTACATTGAACCTTACTTGCCATAAATGCCCCAAGGCACGGTTGATGTACAAAGTGCGGTCGCCATCTAACAAAATTTTACCCGCAGCATATTTTTTATTTTTTACAGGCAATAAAGGTGCCGGTAAAAATGGTGGCTTTACTTGGCCACCATGTGTATGGCCACTTAGTATCCAGCTTTGAAAGTTCGGCCACACAGGTAAATCGCAAACATCGGGGTTGTGGCATAAGGCAATGGTAGGAAGGGTATTTTGATAATTAGCAAACGCAGCCGTTGGGTTAAATTGGGTACCCCAATAATCGTCGAACCCAATAAACTGTAGGCCATTTACTACCGCCGTTTTGTTTCGCAATACTTGTATTCCGTGGCGGGTTAACCGTTCTGTTACGTTGTCGGCCACATCATCTTGCTGCCAAGCAGTACCGTAATCGTGGTTTCCTAAAATTCCTACGGTACCCAAGGTACCTTTTACCGCATTGGTGAGCACCTGCTCCAAAGCTTGGTAGTCTACTTCGTTATTGGTTAACGTAATATAATCGCCGGTGTACGCTACAAAATCGGGCTTTAGTGCAGCGGCTTTTTGTAAGGATTTTATTACGAAAGATGGATTAAACCGTTTCCCTACATGTAAATCGCTAATCTGCATCAGCGTTTTGCCTACTAGCGAGGGCGGTAGGTTTTTAATAGGCATGTCTACTTGCACTATTTCTAGCCAGCGAGGTTCTATTTGCCAAGCATACAAGGCGGTTCCGGCGCCAATAGCGGCAAAGCTGCCGATGGTTTTTGCTATAAAATTTCTGCGATTCATACGTGTAGCCATAAAAAAAGCGAAAGTACCAAGGCACTTTCGCTTTCTATAAAATTATAATTGAAAACTATTTTTTGTCTAAATGGAAGTTTAAACCAATACGAATAGTGTTAGATAGTGGATTACGTGTAATACCGTTACCACTAGGCACTAAGTAAGAAAAATTCAAATCTAACGTGCTGAATTTAACACCTACACCGGCGGTAAAATACTTACGGTTTCCTTTGGTTCTATCTTCGTAATTGTAACCTGCACGGGCAAAAAACTGATTATCATAAGCGTATTCTACACCAATGCTAGCTTGCACTTCACGCATTTCGTTACCAAAACTACCATCGGTAAAACTTTTACCCCAGCTGCTAAATACACTCTGGTTGCGGTAGTTTACAAAGGCTAAACTATCGGCACTAGCGTTACCTGTACTAGTAGGCGGCGTAGGGACCAATAATTTATTCAAATCTAAGGCTATGGTAATTTTGTTATCCTCATCTATCACGCTTGTGTAAGATGCACCCAAACCTAAATTGGCTGGTATATAATCTCTTGCATTGGCATTATCGGTATAGCTTATTTTACCACCTAAGTTAGTAATTGCAGCACCAAAAGCCCAACCTTGACCAGTAGCATTTTTACCATCGTAGTAATAACTTAAATCTACCGATACTGTGTTACCCGGGCGGTAGTTTACACCACCTATAGCACCGTTGGCTAAGTTAGAGTTGATGTAACGCATGGCTACACCTAAACCCATTTTGCTATTTATTTTTCTAGAGTATCCTAAATCTACCGCAAACTCACGTGGCCTAGACGAGCCTTGTGGGTTTCCAGCAAAGTCAACGAAATCTATCTGACCCAAGTTAAAATAACGAGCCGATAAACTAATGGCTTGCTCATCATCTAATTTATGGTATCCGCTTAAGGCGGCTAAATAAACATCTTTTGTAATATCGCGTAACCAAGGAGTATACGTTAAACCAAAAGCTGTACGCTGAGCAGCAAACGGAGTTTTGGCCAAATTGAAAAAAGCAGAATTTGCATCGGCAGAAGTAGCTATACCTACATCGCCCATACCAGCGGCACGAGCATCGGGTGCAATTCTTAAAAACGGAACAGCGGTAGTAACAGCATTAACGTTTACAGGCTCCTGTTGAGCGTTAGCTGCTTGGGAAAAACCTACCAACAATGCACATGCAGAAAGTTTCAGCAAAGACTTTTTCATCTAGTTCGATTAGTTTAGTTAACAGATTGTAAAAATATACGTTTACAGCATTTAGCCAAATGGAATTTTAACAAAATTTTTTGGAATAAACGATGAAGTAAAAATGCTGCAATACCTGTTTAGTTTAGTGAAAGTGTTAACACAAATATAAAAGGTAAACCTTTATTTCAAAAAAAAATTTAATGTTGCCCAACAAAAAATACTTAATGGTTTGTTAAGAACCAAAAGTAAGTATATTCGCCACCGCGGTAAGTGTGTATACTAAATGTAATACATTGATCGTTTATTGAAACAGAACTCAAAGAATTTGCTCATGTTAACATCGCTTAGAAATGCTGCTTTTGTATTAGCTACAGTAGCCAGCGTAAGTGCCTGTAAAAATGGAAGTATTTTTAAAAAGAAGCCTGACCAGTCGGGCGTTACAGGTTGGAATTACAACGATAAAACCCAAGGTGGCTTTAACGTAGCCAAACCAAAGGATATTAAAACCGGTCCTGGTTTAGTATTTGTACAAGGTGGTACATTTACTATGGGTAGCACCCAAGAAGATGTAATGGGTGATTGGAACAATATTCCTCGCCGAGTTACGGTAAACTCCTTTTTTATAGATAAAACCGAGGTGGCTAACGTACACTACCGTGAATATTTGTATTGGTTAGAAAACGTGTTTTCCGACGAACAGTACAAAAAAGTAATAGAAAACGCCAAGCCCGATACCTTAGTATGGCGTAGCGAATTAGGGTACAACGAACCTTATGTGGAATACTATTTCCGCCACCCATCGTATAACTTTTACCCAGTGGTAGGTGTAACTTGGAAACAAGCCTACGATTTTTGTATTTGGAGAACCGACCGTGTAAACCAAAACGAGCTGATTAAAAAAGGCTACCAAAACAAAAACGTAGTAAAAACCGAAATGAATGGCGGTGGACAGGATAATTTTAACACCAAAAGCTACTTATTGGGCGAATACCAAGGCGTACCTGGTAAACCGAAAAAAGATGGTTTAAAAGATGCTCAGGGCAAACCTAGAAATTACGTAAAATTTGAAGATGGTATTTTGTTGCCAGATTATCGTTTGCCTACCGAGGCGGAATGGGAATATGCAGCACTAGGTTTGATAAATGAAAACCCTATGCCACGTAAAACCGAGAAAAAGCGTGGTGAGGAAGTAATAAGCAACAAACAAATTTATAGCTGGAAAAACGATGGCTACGATAACTTACGTGCCACCAGAAAAGGTAGCTACCAAGGTGCCTTTTTGGCCAACTTTAAGCGAGGCGCTGGTGACTATATGGGTGTGGCCGGTGGTTTGAACGATAGAAGTGCCTACCCTGCGGATGTAAACTCATTTTTCCCCAATGGCTTTGGCTTGTACAACATGAGTGGTAACGTGAGCGAGTGGGTAGCCGATGTTTACCGTCCGTTAACCAATATTGAAATGGATGATATTAACCCAGTACGTGGTAATATTTTCAAAAAGGTAGATATGAGTGGTGGCGAAGGCAACCTACGCGACAGTCTTGGAAGAATTAAATACGTTAACGAAAGCGATTCTGCTTTACGCAATAGAAGAAATTATCAACGTCATTACGCATTAAACTTTTTGGATGGTGATAGCTTAAGTGGAGTATCGTACGGTTACGGTATTACTACTTTAATATCAGATCAATCTAGAGTTATTAAAGGTGGTAGCTGGAACGATATGCCTTATTGGTTAAGCCCGGGTACCCGTAGATTTTTAGAAGAAGACCAAAGTAGTAGCACCATTGGTTTCCGCTGTGCCATGACGCATTATGGAGCACCAGAGGGTAACAAAACTAAAAATGGTAACTTCTTCCCTCCGAAAAGACAAAAAAGATAGTAAGTAAGGAAGGTAAGGTAAGAAAAGAAGCCACCCTATTTGGGTGGTTTTTTTATGCTCACAAACTGCATTTTAGTACCTTTACCACCTGCATAAAAGGCCTTGAACATGAGCAAAATAATTGAACAACTTTACCGCTTTTACAAGTACAATCCGCAAATAACTACCGACTCTAGAAATATACCCGCCGGCGCTATTTTCTTTGCCCTAAAAGGACCGAACTTTAATGGAAACACCTTTGCCCTAGAAGCCCTAAAACAAGGTGCTAGCAGCGTAGTGGTGGATGAAGATTTGGGTGTAGCGGATGCCAGAATTTTTTATGTAGAGGATGTTTTGAAAGCCCTGCAGGACTTAGCCAAAATGCACCGTAACCAATTACAAATACCGGTGATAGGTATTACGGGCAGTAACGGCAAAACCACCACCAAAGAACTCATAAGTGCGGTGTTAGCCAAAAAATACAATACCGCTACCACGCAAGGTAATTTAAACAACCATATTGGTATACCCATTACCCTTTTGCGTATTCAGCAGCAGCACCAAATAGCAGTGGTAGAAATGGGTGCCAACCACCAAAAAGAAATTGAAGGCTACTGCAAGTATGCTTTACCCACGCATGCATTGATTACGAACTGTGGTAAGGCCCATTTAGAGGGCTTTGGCGGCGTAGAAGGTGTACGTAAAGGCAAAGGCGAATTATATGATTACGCCCGCCTATATGGCCGAACGGTTTTTGCCTGCGATGATTACGACTATCTGCATACCATGAGCCAAGGCATAGACGATTTAGTATGGTACGGAACCAACCAAGGAACGGTAACGGGGCAGGTAGCAGCATCGGAACCGTTTTTACAGGTGGCCGTACAAACGCCACAAGGCAATGCCACTATACAAACCCAGCTAGTAGGCGATTATAATTTACCCAATATACTTAGTGCCGTAACCATCGGCTTACATTTTGAAGTGCCGCTAACCGATATTCAGGCGGCTATAGAAAACTATGCTCCTACTAACAGCCGTAGCCAGCTGCTGCAGTGGCAAGGTAACCATGTAATTTTAGATGCTTATAACGCCAACCCTACCAGCATGAAAGCAGCTATTGAAAACTTTGCAAAATCTACCGCCGCCCATAAAGTAGTAGTAATAGGTGCTATGGCCGAGCTAGGAACCGAAAGCATCGCCGAACATAGAGCCATTGTAAAACTGCTAAAGGAACATACCTGGCAGGCCGTGGCACTAGTAGGCGGCCATTTTGCCGATATTACCACACCGTACACGTACTTAAACGATAGCACAGAAGCTGGCGAGTGGCTGCGACAATTACAACTTACCAACGCACATATATTAGTAAAAGGAAGTAGAAGCACCAAAATGGAAAAAATACTTCAATAAATTACCCACATATGCCCAAAGCTTCCAATTACCTTACCAATGTTTTGCAACTGCAATGCCCACGCTGCCGAGAAGGAAAATTATTTAAAGGCAAAAATCCTTACAATTTCAAAACCTTTATGGATATGCACGACGCTTGCCCCGTTTGCCAGCAACCCACCGAAATAGAAGTAGGTTTTTATTATGGTACTGGGTATGTAAGCTATGCTTTAACGGTGGCACTATGTGTAAGCACTTTTGTGGCTTGGTATGTGCTGATAGGTTTTTCCTTTAGTGAAAATGCCATTTTTTACTGGCTGGGTGCCAATGCCGTACTTATTTTAGCGATGCAACCTTTGCTAATGCGTTTTTCAAGAGCGGTGTGGCTTAGCTGGTTTGTGAAGTACGATAAACATTGGAAAAAACACGCCCCAGAAAACTATGAACGAGTGAATGATCAATTCAAGCATGGTTGGTAAAGAACATTTTCTGGCTTGGGATAGGCGTGGTTTCAGCTCGCTAATTTTTTCAAAGTTTGAAAACATAGTATCATTTCCGCCGACAATTCACTAATAAAACAACCCTACTATGAAAAAAGTATACACCGCAGTAGCCATGGTATTGGCCATGCATAGTTGCCAAACCAATCAAACAACCATCATTGAGGGCGATTTGTACTTTAAACTAGTAGACCTACCAAGTTTATACGAGGTACCCGATAGTATAGCTACAAAGTTGGAAACCAGTATTAGAACGATAAAAAAAGATAGTTTAAACACGCTGGATAGGGACTTGTATAACCAGTTACAATTCTTGGATGATAACCAGCTGCTTCGAAAACCATTTATACGCGTCCGGCAGAATGATGGAACAATATTACTGGTGTTTGTAGAACCTAGCGATTACCAAAAACTAAGGAAATACCATCACCAAGAGTTAGTTCGCACCCACAAAAAAGTTAGCATTACAGCAGCAGTGGAAACAGTTAAAAGTAACACCCTTAGCGTTTTTAGAACCTCCCAACCAATCACTGTACAAGAGACCGATGGCATTACTTACTGGACGAAATAAGCCCAACTGTATGGAAATAAAAAACGCCTAAGATGCATGATCCTAGGCGTTTTTAGTATAGCTAGTAATTACCTTATCGAGCAATATTTACGGCACGTTTTTCACGAATAACGGTTACTTTAATTTGACCGGGATACACCATTTCCGTTTGAATTTTTTGAGCAATATCAAAGCTCAATTTATCGCTGTCGCCATCGGATACCTTATCGGCCTCTACTATCACCCTTAGTTCTCTACCAGCCTGTATTGCATAAGCTTTTTCTACACCTTGGTAAGCACCTGCTAGTGTTTCTAAATCTTTTATACGCTGAATGTATTGCTGCATTATTTCACGGCGGGCACCAGGGCGGGCACCGCTAATAGCATCGCAAGCTTGGATGATGGGTGATATGATGAAAGTCATTTCCATTTCATCGTGGTGAGCACCGATAGCGTTTACAACCGCAGGATTTTCACCGTATTTCTCCGCCAATTTTGCTCCTAACAAAGCGTGGCTCAATTCTGTTTCTTCATCGGGTACTTTACCAATATCGTGTAACAAACCTGCACGTTTGGCCAGTTTAGGATTTAGGCCTAGCTCTGCGGCCATGATACCACATAAGTTAGCGGTTTCCCTGCTGTGCATTAATAAGTTTTGACCGTAAGAACTTCTAAAACGCATTCTACCTACCATGCGTATCAATTCCTTATGTAAACCGTGAACGCCCAACTCCATAGCGGTACGCTCCCCTATTTCCATCACTTGTTCTTCAATTTGCTTGCGGGTTTTTTCCACCACTTCTTCAATTCTGGCTGGGTGAATTCTTCCATCGGCCACCAAACGTTGCAAACTTAAACGAGCAATTTCTCTACGCAACGGATCGAAACTAGATAACACGATGGCTTCCGGTGTATCATCTACAATTAAATCTACACCTGTAGCGGCTTCAATGGCACGGATATTTCTACCTTCTCTACCAATGATTTGACCCTTTATTTCATCGGTTTCCAAATTAAATACCGTTACCGTATTTTCTATGGTTTGCTCAGCTGCCGTACGCTGTATGGTTTGAATTACAATTTTACGAGCCTCTTTATTGGCTTTTTGCTTAGCATCTTCAATAATCTCCTGCTGAATTTCCAAGGCACGGTTTTCGGCTTCGGCTCTCACGCTTTGTAGCAATTGGTTCTTTGCCTCTTCGGCTGTTAAGCCTGCTACTTTTTCCAGTCTACGCTGGTGTTCCTCCTGGTGTTTATCGTATTCGGCTTTTTTGGCAGCAATAAGCTCTAACTGCTTGTTCAAGTTTTCCTTGATTTGCTCGTTTTCCTTCAATTGCTTATCTAACGAAGCTTCCTTTTGGGTAAGGTTGGTTTCTCTTTGCTTAATGCGGTTTTCACCCTCGGCTACTTTTCTGTTACGCTCGGTTACTTCCTTCTCGTGTTCGGCTTTTAACTGTACAAAACGCTCTTTTGCTTCCAACTGGCGTTCCTTTTTCACAGTTTCCGCCTTTAGTTCGGCTTCTTTTATAATAATCTCCGCTCTAGCTCGGGCATCTTCTACCTGCTTTTCGGTATTCTTTGCAAAAACTATCTTCCCTAAAAAAACGCCCAATCCCACAGCCACTAAGGCTATAACTATTACCAATCCTATAGAAATCATGTATAAATACTATTGTTTATGAATGCACCTTATGGTGAAGAGCGAAGATAGTTGATAAATATGAATGAAATGAACGGAATAACAAGTTCAATTTGAAACAGTTGAAATCCCTTTTCGGGAAAAAAAAGTACGAATGGGCAGCTATATCTATTGATTATCAGACACTTATCAAATATTTTTTGCTTTGGCACCTTGTTTGCATTCGGAAGGCTGAAGTCCGTTTTTATCTATAAGTACCTTACAAAGAACCTTCAGCCTGTGCTGGAGGTTTTTTAATGCCTAAAATAAACTGGTTTGCGGTGGCTGAAAAAGTGGTGGAATTTGCACCGGTAAACCAGCCGCTTGGGCTATAGTACACCATTGCTGAGCAATACCCGGCGAATAATCTTCCTGGTGGTTATGAATAAAAAAGTACACTTCCGGTACCTTGCTAGCCGCCAATGCCGTAGCCCAATACTGCAATCGTGTAGCCGTACTTGCATGGTTATGAAAGGCCACAAACCGCACAAATACCCTTGGCACGGTAATATAACCATGCCTTACTGCCTGCTTACCAGCAGCATCGGTAATAACCCAGCCAATGCCCTGTTTGTTGAACAATTCCTGTACTTGCTTACTAATACCCGGCTGGTACCAAGCACTGTTTCTTAACTCTACAAAAAAGTTAGCGGGTAACACGGCCTCCATTAAAAACTGTTGCAGTTCCTCGAACCTATTTATGCCAAAGCTTTCCGGTAACTGCATAAAACTTGCCCCCAAGGCTTTTCCCAAAAAACCAATGCTATGCGAAAACAATTGCATGCTGGGCAACTGAGCTAGCAGGGAGCTTGCATGACTGATAATTTGCGGTACTTTAGGACAAAACTGAAACCCAGGAACCGACTGTACCTTTTTAGCCCAATTTTCAAAAACAGCTTCGGGAAACAGATTGTAATGGGTAGCATTAAGCTCCACGGAATTGAACTGTTTGGCATACAATGCCAGCATATCTGCTTCTTTGGTTTTAGGCGGATACAAAATACCCAACCAAGGTTTGTGCCCCCACATATTACAACCCGTATACACTTTCTCAATAGTTTGGGGCACCCAATCACTAGGCAGTTCCAACCTAGGCGGCTGAAAATGGATAGTATTTAGTTCATTTACCGGAACCTGACCAAACTCCATACGCTACTACATATTTCTGCGGTACTGGCCACCTACTTGGTAAAGTGCCTGGGTAATTTCGCCCAAGGAACAATATTTTACGGTTTCCATAAGTTCTGCAAATAAATTTCCATTATTGATGGCTACTTGCTGCAACTTTTGTAGGTACTGCTCACTTACCTGTTTATTCCGCTTTTTAAAGGCCAATAAATTGTCTATCTGTTGTTCCTTTTCCTCCTTGGTGCTACGTATTACTTCACCCGGTAAAACGGTAGGACTACCGTTTTTACCCAAGAACGTGTTGACACCAATTAACGGCAATTCACCCGTATGTTTTTGGTGTTCGTAGTACAAACTCTCTTCTTGAATTTTATTTCGCTGGTACATACGCTCCATAGCACCTAATACACCACCGCGTTCTGTAATTCTATCAAACTCTAACATTACAGCCTCCTCTACCAAATTAGTTAACTCCTCTAAGGCAAAACTACCCTGACTAAAGTTTTCGGTTTTGGCGGTGCCTAATTCCTTATTAATAATTAACTGTATGGCCATAGCCCTGCGTACACTTTCCTCGGTAGGTGTGGTAATGGCTTCGTCGTACGCATTGGTATGTAAACTATTGCAGTTATCGTATATGGCATACAGTGCCTGCAGGGTGGTACGTATATCGTTAAAATCTATCTCCTGGGCATGCAAGCTTCTACCACTCGTTTGTATATGGTATTTTAGCTTTTGGCTTCGCTCATTGGCTCCGTATTTGTGCTTCATAGCTTTGGCCCAAATACGCCTTGCTACACGGCCAATAACGGCATACTCAGGGTCCATTCCATTGCTAAAAAAGAAAGATAAGTTGGGCGCAAAATCATCAATATTCATTCCCCTACTTAAGTAATACTCTACATACGTAAACCCATTGGCCAACGTAAAAGCAAGCTGTGTGATAGGGTTGGCACCAGCCTCTGCAATGTGGTACCCAGAAATACTTACCGAATAAAAATTTCGAACCTTTTCATCTATAAAATATTGCTGTACATCACCCATTAATTTCAGGGCAAATTCTGTAGAAAAAATACACGTATTCTGTGCTTGATCTTCCTTTAAAATATCGGCTTGCACGGTACCCCTTACTTGCTGTAGTGCTTGCCTTTTTAATTGTGCATACGTAGCTTCGTCTAACACTTCGTTACCACTTAAACCTAATAAACCAAGGCCTAAACCGTTGTTTCCTTCAGGTAAACGCTCTGGCAGTAATGCATTGTAATAGCTAGGCTTACCATAGCCTTGGTATTTTTTTTCAAAAGCCTGCTGTACCAAATGCTGTAACCCATTTTTTTCAATGTATTGCTCGCATTGCTGATCTATAGCGGCATTCATAAAAAACGCTAGTAGTATCGGAGCCGGACCGTTGATAGTCATACTCACACTGGTATTAGGAGCACACAAATCGAACCCGCTGTACAGCTTTTTTGCATCGTCTACCGTGGCTATGCTTACACCTGCATTACCAATTTTACCATAAATATCTGGGCGGTAATCTGGGTCTTCTCCATATAAAGTAACACTATCAAAAGCCGTACTCAAACGTTTGGCAGGCTGCCCGGCGGATACGTAGTGAAAACGCCTATTGGTACGTTCCGGGCCACCTTCGCCGGCAAACATTCTAGTAGGGTCTTCGCCTTCCCTTTTTAGCGGAAACACACCTGCCGTGTAAGGAAACTCACCCGGTACATTTTCTTGTAATTGCCAGGTAAGTATGTCGCCCCAATCTTTGTATTTGGGTAATACCACTTTGGGTATGGCGGTGCCGCTCAAACTAGTGGTGGTTAAGGGAAGTTCTATTACGTTATCTCGTACTTTATAGCTAAATACCTCACCGGCATATTGTGCTTGTGTATGTTGCCAATTTTCTACCAAGGTCACACTTGCGGTGGCTAAATGGGCTTTGATATCAGTAATTTTTTCTTGCAAATATTCCTTTACTACTTCATTATTCGCAAGGGTGCTAAGCGTTTGCAAACTTCCTTGAAGCTGATACCACTGGGTAGCGTATTGGGCTTGCTGCTGTACGAATTTATTGTAGCTGCGTACGGCATCGCTTATTTCGCTCAAATACCTGCTTCGTGCCGCCGGAATAACTGCCTGAGAAATTTTAGCCGATTCGCTAAACCCATAGGTACCAAAATTTACTTGCAGCTTTCGTTCTATGGCTTGCAATAGGCTTTCAAATAAATGGTTCACCCCTTCATCGTTAAACTTACTAGCCATGGTACCTATAATAGGTAAACTAGCATCGGCCGCAGTAAATAACTGATGGTTTCTCTTGTATTGCTTTCTTACTTCTGCCAAAGCATCTAAGGCACCAGCTTTATCAAACTTATTGATGGCTATTACATCGGCATAATCGAGCATGTTTATTTTTTCCAGCTGGCTAGCTGCACCATACTCGGGAGTCATTACATATAAACTAACATCCACTAAATCTAGTATACTGGCATCGCTTTGTCCTACACCGGCACTCTCTAAAATTATTAAATCGTATCCCGCTTGTTTACAAATATCTAGGGCTTCCTGCACGTGGGCACTAAGGGCTGTATTATCTTCCCGGGTAGCCAGGCTACGCATATAGGCCCTTGGGTGCGATATACTGTTCATGCGTATTCTATCGCCCAGTAGGGCACCACCTGTTTTCTTTTTAGATGGGTCTACGCTTACTACCGCTACTGTTTTATCGGTAAAATTTTGTAAAAATCTGCGTACCAATTCATCGGTAACACTGCTTTTACCGGCGCCACCTGTACCCGTAATACCCAATACTACGCCCAGGGCGGTACCTGTATGTTTTTCTGTAATCTCTTGCACCAAGCCATCAAACGGGGCCGATGCCTCCGCCAGCGAAATGGCCCTTGCCACACGGCGTACATCCTTGGTTTCATCTAACGGTAGTTTGCCATTCCAGCTATGATTATTACTAATTACGGTGGTTTTGCATTTGGCTATTACATCCTCTATCATGCCTTCTAAACCCATAGCACGACCATCATCCGGACTATAAATTCTGGTGATACCGTAGTTATGTAGTTCCCTTATTTCCTCCGGCAAAATGGTACCACCACCGCCGCCAAAAATTTTTACATGTCCGCAGCCATTTTCATCTAGCAAGTCCTTCATGTATTTAAAATATTCCACATGTCCGCCTTGGTAGCTAGTGATGGCTATACCATGGGCATCTTCCTCTATAGCGGCTTCCACCACTTCCTTTACGCTTCTGTTATGACCTAAATGT
>RDXK01000089.1 GCA_004292605.1 Bacteroidota bacterium | reverse complement strand
GCAAACTACCCTTACTAATGTAGTAGAAGCAAGAGCTAAGGCCACGAAAATGGAATTAAAGGCCGACGACTTATCTCCCGAGAAAATAAAAGAATATCAGGCAGCACAAGGACAGTTATCGCAAGCTTTGGGCAAATTATTGATGGTTACGGAAAATTACCCTAACCTACGTGCCAATGATGCATTTAGAAATTTACAAACCCAACTAGAGGGTACGGAAAATAGAATTAAAGTTTCAAGAAACGACTTTAACGATGCCGTAAAAGAGTATAACGTAAAAGTTCGAACACTGCCTACAAGTCTATTCGCCGGTATGCTCGGTTTCAAAACAAAAGAAGGATTTGCTGCCGAAGTTGGTGCAGAGAAAGCTCCTGAAGTTAAGTTTTAAGCATCTCTATTATGTTTAACCCAGCTTGGTGGCACAACAAACAGCAATTTTTTACCAAAGAAGAGGAGTCACTTCTATTACAGGCGATTAAATTAGCCGAATTATCTACAAGTGGCGAGGTTCGGCTTTTTGTAGAAAGTAAGTGCAGTTATGTAGACGCCATCCATCGTGCAGAGGAAATTTTTGATCAATTAAAAATGCAAGCGACTGCACAGCGAAACGGTGTGCTGGTATATGTGGCTGTAAAGGACCAGCAACTTGCCATTTATGCCGACTCTGGAATTTACCAAGCATTGGGCACAAAGTATTGGCAGGAAAGGGTGCTGCATGCGTTGACCCTAGCCAAACAAAACAACTTAGCCTTAGGATTATACGATGTAATCACCGCGGTGGGCGTTGCTTTGCAACAACATTTTCCTTATCAAGCTGGAACCGATAAAAATGAATTGCCGGATGACATCATCTTTGGTAAGTAAGCCATTGCCCATGAAAAAATTCTTAGCTAGTTTTCTTTCCATTTTTTTGTGGGTGCTTGCACTGGCTCAACCTATACCTCAAAGGCCCAATCCACCAAGGTTGGTTAACGACTTTGCCAATGTTTTATCAGCAGCTGAAAAAAATAGTTTAGAACAGCAGTTGGTATTATTGGACGATAGCACCAGCAATCAAATTGTAGTAGTGTTAGTACCAAGTTTGGAGGAGTACCCTATTGAGGAATATGCTACCAAACTGTTTAGGGCATGGGGTATTGGTAGTAAGAAAAATAACAACGGCGTTTTACTACTAATAGGAATGAACGACCGAAAAATTCGCATTGAAGTAGGTTATGGATTAGAAGGAGCCATACCGGACATTACCTCAGCCGCAATAATAAAAAACGACCTAAAGCCTTATTTTTTAGCAGGAAGATATTACGACGGCATTGATAAAGCGGTAGAATCAATAGCCAAAGCGGCCATTGGTGAATATAAAATTAAACGTGAGCGTAAAAGCAATGGCAAAGGAAGTGTGCTACAGTTGGTAGCAATGTTTGTGATTATCCTTGTAGTACTGAGTGTAATTAGTAAAGGCGGCGGTGGGGGCGGTATGATGAGCCGACGTGGGTACCGCAGCTGGGGTGGTGGCCCCGTGATATTTCCGGGAAATTTTGGTGGCAGCGGAGGCTTCGGAGGAGGCGGTGGTGGAGGGTTTGGTGGTTTTGGAGGAGGTAGTAGCGGAGGAGGTGGTGCTAGCGGTGGCTGGTAAAAACTAAATTTTCACAGCTAATCTACTGTTCATTACACCTGATTCAACACACAAAAAGGGAATTTAAGAACCAACCAACTATTGAAATAAAAACTTACTATCCCAAAATAGTGATTTTGGTTCTTCGTGTTCAATAAT
>RDXK01000088.1 GCA_004292605.1 Bacteroidota bacterium | reverse complement strand
GCAGGTTTGGCAAAGGTTCCGTAACCAAAATACTGCCTCGCTGTGGCTGAACGGGCTCAGCCATTGGCCATAAATTATTAGACAGTGCATTAGTAGCCAACAAAACAGTGTTGGTTTCTATTATCTTCTTTTGCCGATGAAACAACGCAAAACCTTGGGCTTGTTTTTCTATTTGCTCAATGGCTACACCTTGCACTACTTGTATACCCATTTGTAGGCAGCGAGTGTACATGGCATGCCAATAAGCCCCGCTGTGTAACTGACTTTCCAATTGGTTATGATACAACTGCTGGAAACCTTGTAAACCCAAGGCAGAAAGGCGTTGGTGCTGTGGCGTGAAGCAATCTGCTGCTCCTACAATGGCCGCTAAGTTTTTATTGATGTTTGCTATAATATCCCCCGAAAATTCACTATCAAAACACTCATATCCGCCGTCGTTTTCCCACTGTAATTGCTCAGAACTAAAATATTGCTGAATCAATTGCAAACCTTCCCAACGCTGTTGTACCAAACCAAAAGCGGCTGCTTCGCCGTTCAATTGTACATCGGACCAAATTTCTGAGGGACTGCCAAAGCACGCAAAACCAGCGTTTCTGGTACTAGCCCTCGTTTGCAACACTTCCTGCTCTACCAATATAATATGGGCTTTCGGGCATTTTTGTTTGGCCAAAAAAGCACTCCAAAGTCCTAAAAAACCAGCACCTATAATGGCTATATCCGCCTGTAAAGCGGGCATGGTTTCTTCCCAAAAACTGCGTTGTAGCATTTGTTTTAAATTAACAAGATGTATGCAAAAATGTAGGCTATTTTGCACAAATGAGAACAACAACAAAATTATTATCCATAGTATTAGCAAGCTTGGCAACCTTTAACGGCTTTGCACAACCTTGGCGAAATGTTTTAAATAAAGCCCAAACAGCAGATAGTGCTTTACGCAGTGGTAACCGTGGCACACAGCAGGGCAATGGCAATATCATCAATGGTTTAAAGGAAGCCCTGAATAAAGGTGTAGAAAAAAGTGTACAAAACTTAGGAAGAGCCGACGGCTTTTTGGGCAACGCTGCTTTGAAAATTTTATTGCCGCCAGAAGCTCAGCAGGTAGAGCGTACCCTACGAAATATTGGTATGGGAAAAATGGTAGATGAAGCCATAGTAAGTATGAACCGTGGTGCCGAAGATGCTGTGCAAAAAGCCACACCCATTTTTGTAAATGCCGTGAAAAATTTAACCGTACAGGATGGTTTACAAATTTTACGTGGTGCCGATACCGCCGCTACGGGCTATTTACGTACACAAACCAACACCCAATTACAGCAGGCATTTAGGCCGGTAATTAACCAAAGTTTGGAAAGCACAGGAGCTACCAAACATTGGACCGATTTGGTGACGGCTTTTAACCGGGTGAGTTTGCGAAAAATTAATCCTGATTTGGCGGGCTATGTTACCGAAAAAGCCACGCAAGGTATTTTTACGGAAATAGCGAAGGAAGAACAGGCTATTAGAAAAAATCCGGCAGCCCGTACTACGGCATTATTACAACAAGTTTTTGGAAACTAATTGCAGTAAATACATGAACCCACTTACCCATAAACCCACTGTGGTGGCCTTTGACGCCGATGATACCCTGTTTGTAAATGAACCTTATTTTAGAGAAACCGAGGAAGCTTTTGCTGCTTTGCTAGAGGATTATTTACCAAGACATACAAGTGCCAAAGAGCTGTTTGCTACAGAAATAAAAAACTTAACGCTTTATGGGTATGGTATTAAAGGCTTTACGCT
>RDXK01000159.1 GCA_004292605.1 Bacteroidota bacterium | reverse complement strand
TGAATAGAGCACCCCGCCTAAGAAGCGGGGAGGTTTTAGGTTTGAACCTCTAAAAAAATAAATCACAAACATGGCTGCGTAGCTCAATTGAATAGAGCATCTGACTACGGATCAGAAGGTTTTAGGTTTGAATCCTAACGCGGTCACTAGAAGAGGAACGAAATGTTCCTCTTTTTTTATGCATGTATACAGTATATATTTTGAAATCGGACTTGCTTAGCAGGTACTATGTAGGGTTTACGGGTAACGATATGGAGTTTCGATTAAAGCAGCATTTAGCGGATCATAAAGGATGAATAGAGTTTTTTTGGAATACAATTACTAAGTTATTACAGTGCTTCGTGCTCTTGGATACCTAGTAATATCTCGTGTAAAATCTTTATATTCTCTTCTATTGTTTTGTGGTTAGTGGTTGCCATTAACTCTATAAATTTATTACCGCGTTGATTCATTATATGGTTTTCTAGAATGTTTATTACCCGTTGATGTAACGTAGCGTTTCGACTCAGGGGTTTTCTTAATAACCTGCCGATAACTCTTGCTGCAATTATGTGATTGCCCTCATCAATCCTTTCAAGCAGGTCGTGATGTTCATCGAAGAATATATTTGTTTCAATATCGAAATAAACGTTGATAATATGGGCAATATCTTGAGCATCTTTTGTGCGTTGTTCTGGGCGGTCATCGTATGCAATTAATTTTAAAAGAATTATTGCTGGTAGTGTTGCAATACGGAAAACGCCTTGTTCTTGTTCAACTTCTTGCACAGCGGATTGTGCTATTTCTTGAAAGCTATTTACTTTAATATTGTGCAAACTAATACCATTTACCAGTCGTCCGTCATGAATGTCTACTTGATTGCCAAATGGTAATAAATCTACGGTTAAACCACTGTTACTAACTAAAGTGAACTCACTACCCGCAACTCGATTGAAATGATAGTTAGTTTCTAAGAGTGTTTTTAGTTGCTGGAATTGCTCAACATCTGCTACTAAAATGGCTAAGTCTATATCGTTTGTTTTACGGCTTATGATGCCTTGTTTATTATACCAAATATCTTTAGCTGCTGCACCAATTAGGTAATAGAAATTAATGCCCACTTTTTGAAAAACAGGTTCAAGGATTTTGATGATATCTTGTAAACCTTTCTCTTTAATTTTTAATAAATTCATCTCTAATAAAGGTTTGATAAATTTTTTCGGCTGTTTCTACACACCTACTATCATCGGTACTTATTAAATCGGCATAAGCTAAAAGTGGAGGGACAATGTTGGGACTTTCGGTGCTGTCATCGTAATTATTGTTCCAAAATCTTTTGTAGATTTTTATATCACCCTCTTCATCGGGGATTAGTTTGTATTTACGAATTAATTCGTTACGTGTTTCATTGGTATAAATTGTAAGTACTTCTGGTGTTAAATAGTTTGTTAGTAAACTACCTGCCGCTTCGCCTCCCCAAGTTGTTGTCGGAGAATGGAATTTTACATCTCTCCACTGCTCGAAATCTCTTGGATTAAGAAAGCGAAAACTGCCTACAAATAGCGTTGGTTTTAATTTTTCAGCATAGCCTACAATCCATTTATCCAGTAGCTCTTTTTTGTTTTGTAGTTTGTATTCGCTTTTATTGATTTTAATTAAAAATTTGAATTCTTTCAGACCATTAAAAACGTAGTTTACATTGCCTAAACCTACACCGGCGAGAGCAGCAATTTCACGGTAAGACCAATTAACAATATCGTCTTGTAGCAAGTGATATAGTACTTTTAAGCCTGTTTTGCTAAACGCTCTGTTTGTTTTGATTTGTAATTGTTGAAGCGGTTTTTGGGCGTCTACCCACAAAAGCAATTCCTTATGCTTAACGAAAATGTTGCCATTGGTTTCAAGGTACGCTACTGCATTATTCCTTAACTCGTCCTTTATTTTTGGAAAAATGTGATTTGCAATTACTATCAGCGGATTGTTTTCACTTGCTTGGCTGAAAATTTTAGTAAGCTGGTGGTGTCTTAATTCTTGCTTTACCGCCGCATTAAAGTTCACAGTCTGATTGTTAATGGTTACTGTAACTTGACAATCGAAGTCTGTATGTTCTGATGGTTTGCAGGTGCCATGAATGCCTACATTTTTTTGTAGATTTTCTAGAGCTAGTTGTGCTATTTCTATTTTATTGTTCATTTTTTTATTTCGTACACGAAACGTGAACATTTATTATTTGTGAACAAATATATGGTTATTTCCTGTATACTCCACTTATTTTACGGCATTTCTGAGGTTACAGTGGCTAATTAATTCTATCAAACCAAAAATAAGCCTCACTCCAAAGAGGGCTCAACTAGGTTTCATGAAGCCGTCAATTTTCATCCGTTACATGTTCAAGATGTGTTGTGGCGATAGCTTTTAAAGGGGCTACAAAACACGTTTTACGTACGTGGTTTTGTAGCCCACGGTGCCGCACGTTTTTTATGTAATGGGGCAGAACCACGCTACATATTTTAATTGAAGCACCAAATGGAAAGTAGTAGGACTGAAAGAATCGAATTTGCAATTTTCATTACATTCCTTGCAGTAGTAGCTGTGTACAGTTTTGTAGGCTGCTAAGTTGAGCATCGGCAGCACCCCATTTTTTATGTTTGGCTTCCGCAGGGGTGGGTACTACTATACATTTCATTCTGGCGGCTTTTGCGGCTAGCATCCCATTAAAACTATCTTCAAAACATAAGCACTGCCATGGCACTACATTCATTAGTTCGGCGGCCTGTAAATACACGGCAGGGTGTGGTTTGCCATATGGTAAATCTTCCGCACTTACACAAAATTGTAAATGATGCTGAATACCCAGTATTTGAACTACCTCATTAATGAGTTGCATGGGCGATGAACTTACCACCGCCATAGAAATTTGCAACTGGCGTAATAAACTTACTAAATAATGTACGCCGGGCATTGGCATGGGCTGCTGTATTATTTTTCGGAGCACCAAGTTGGTTATTTTTTGCTCCAATATTGGCTGTAAAGCTTCATCAGCCTTAAAATATTGTAACCAATATTGTACAAACTCTTTGGTGCGTAAACCAGTAGTGGTGTGGTATAATTCGTTGGTTAAGTGTATATTATGTTCGGCAAAAACTTCCTTGGCGGCCTCGTTCCATAAGGGTTCGCTATCTATCAGTAAGCCATCCATATCCAAAAATGCAGCTTGTATTTTCATGGGGCAAACTTACATCTGGTAAAGTATTTTCACCTAAATAAAATTTCGGCACATGATTTGCTAGGTTTAATGCTATCTTAAATTTAACGAACGCTTTCGTTAACAATTTATTTACATCATTATATTTGCCCAAAGCAATTTTTGCAGCATGGCATTTAGTGTTACAGATAAGTTGGTGAATTTTAGGTTAGTGCGTGCTACGGTATATGCGGTGGTAGGAGCTATTTCTTATCCGGCCTTGGCCGTAATTAATCGCATTAAAATTGAAGGCACAGAACACTTAAAAAAGCTACCTAATTCCAATGTGCTTTTTGTGAGCAACCACCAAACTTATTTTGCCGATGTAATGGCCTTCATGCACATTTTTGGGGCTGTAAAGTGGCGTAAGGAAAACAAGTTGGGATTGCCTTACTACTTATTAAATCCATTTACCAATGTTTACTTTGTAGCCGCCGAGGAAACCATGAATGGCAATTGGCTCAGCAAAATTTTTAAATTAGCCGGTGCATTGACCGTAAAGCGTACGTGGCGTGCCGAGGGTAAAGATGTGAATCGCCATCGCGATGAAAGCGATACCCACAAAATAGATCAAGCTTTAGATAGAAGTTGGGTAATCACCTTTCCGCAAGGAACTACAAAACCCTTTGCTCCAGGGCGTAAAGGCACCGCACATATTATTAAAAATAACCATCCCATTGTAGTGCCCGTAGTTATCAACGGCTTTTGGCGAGCCTTTAATAAAAAGGGATTGAGTTTTAAGAAAAAGGGCTCCATTTTATCTGTTAGAATAAAGGAACCCTTGGTGATAGATTATACCCAACCGGTAGATGAAATTTTGGATCAAATAATGGATGCCATAGAGCAAAGTAAAAAGTACATGCTAAAAGGTAGGCACCATGTAATGCAGCTGATGGATAAGTAACACTACAGCTTTTATTAGCAAATTTCTACACAACCTAACGGCTACCAACAGCGGCACAAGGTTCACACAACGCAGGTTTTAGTTACCGTCAAGTAGGTTTTCTTTACCATCAAATTTTTAGTGGCTGCTATTGGTCATCTTTTACAAACAAGGCTTTTAGTTCACTAGCATCGTTCGGTTTCATTTTGCCCGCTAGTATTAGGCGTAGCTGTCTTCTTCGCATAGCGCCAGCATATTGTTTCTTTTCCTCTTCGCTTTCTGCTATTACGGGTGCTACCGCACGGGGTTTACCATTAGGGTCCAGCGCTACAAAGGTAAAATAGGCTTCATTGCTTTCGTAGGTATATTGATGTATACTATCTTCTCCCCAAACCTTTAAATGTATTTCCATACTAGTATTAAAAGCACGGGTAACCTTGGCTTCTATACGTACTATATTGCCCAGTTTAATAGGGTTTTTGAAACTCAAATTATCTACACTGGCCGTCATACACGGACTGTTACAGTGTTTTATAGCAGCTATACCTGCGGCAATATCCATCCAGTACATTAAGCGGCCGCCCATCAGGTTTCCAAAGGTATTGGTATCGTTCGGCAGTACTAATTCGTTCATTATCACGGCACTTTCCTGCACTCTTTTTCCTTCCATTTGTAAAATTTGTGCAAAGCTAACTGCTTCACATTCAAAATAGTAGATTGGTTTGTTAATTCGTTTTAGCGTTTACTTATTTTATTACCGCTAATGGTACGCTGCCTACTACATTTAAAACGGTTTACATCATCGGTTCGTAAACGGGCATGTTTGGTAGTTCTGCCATTGGTACGTTTACGCCACATATTAAAGCTGCTACGCTTCATGTGCGTACGCATAATTTCAATTACCTCTTTTTCCAATAAGCCAAATTGAAAATGAATGGCTTCAAAACTGGTTCTATCTTCCCAGGCCATTTCTATAATTCTATCTATGTCAGCGTCCGATAAATACATGCACTAAAAACGTTTGCCGAGGCCAATTTGTTTACAAAGCAAACCTAAACGCTAGCCCGGTGTAAAAATCAAAGTCGGTATTTTGGGTAAACCGTAAATGCGGGTTCACATCTAATGCTACACTAATGGGGGCACCTGTAAATTTATAATCTAGGCCTACGGTACCTTTTGCGGCAAAGTAAAGTTCGCTATCGCCTTGGCGTTTCGTGCTACCTAACCATGCACCTGGCCCCACGTACCATTGTAACCCTTTGGCACCGTTTACCGCCCCATGCCAAGCGTATAAACCTTCTACTACGGTAAGGTTATTACCAAAAATTAAATTACCCTCTATGGCAGTGGTTTTGGTTAAAAAATGTTTCACACTAATACCGCCTATGCTACCACCTGCAAAATAGCCTTTAGCACCTATGGCCGTAGTGTAGCTACTGCTCATGTTTTGCGACCATACACCCTTCGAAATAGCGGAAATAAAAAGGACTAACAACAGTTTTTTCATATGAAATTATTTGTTAGTCCTAGTTCAAACATTGTGCCAACTGCTTACGCAAACTTTGCCAAAACTTTGGCTATAATAGCCACGCTTTGTTTTATTTGCTGCTCCGTTATGCATAGCGGTGGGGCAAAACGTATTTTATCGCCATGGGTGGGTTTGGCTAGCAAACCATGTTCCTTTAATTGTAGGCAAATTTCCCAAGCTGCTTCCTTATTAGGGTGATTGATTACTATGGCATTTAGAAGTCCTTTTCCACGTATGGTGCTTATTAAGGGCGATTGTAAGGCAGCTAATTCTGCCCGTAAAAGTTCGCCCATTTGGGTAGCATTTTCCGCCATGTGCTCATCTTGCAATACTTGTAAAGCTTCCATAGCTACGGCACACGCTAAGGGATTACCGCCATAGGTGCTACCATGTTCGCCCGGCTGAATATTTAAAATTATTTCATCATTGGCTAAAACTGCACTTACGGGTAGGGTTCCGCCACTTAGGGCTTTACCCAGCACCAAAATATCGGGCTTTACATTTTCATGGTCGCAAGCCAGCTTTTTTCCGGTACGGCATAGTCCGGTTTGTATTTCATCGGCTATCATTAAAACATTGTATTCAGTACATAGCTCTCGTACTTTTTGCAAATAACCAGGGGTGGGTACTACTACACCAGCCTCGCCCTGTATAGGTTCTAGCATAAATGCAGCTACATTTCTATCTTGAAATTTTGCTTCTAGGGCTGCAATATCATTGTAAGGTACTAGGGCAAAACCCGGCATATAGGGGCCAAAGCCTTTATAACTACTTGGGTCGGTACTGCTTGAAATAGCGGCCAATGTTCGGCCCCAAAAATTACCTTCGGCAAATACTATTACGGCTTCATTTTCTGGAATGCCTTTGTTTTTATAACCCCAGCGGCGTGCCAACTTAATGGCTGTTTCGCCACCTTCCACACCCGTGTTCATGGGCAGTACTTTTTGGTAGCCAAACAGTTTGGTAATGTATTCCGCATATTGGCCTAATAAATTGCTATGAAAAGCTCGGCTGGTAAGGGTAAGTTTTTGGGCTTGTTCCGTAAGTTTAGCAATAATTCTGGGGTGGCAGTGCCCTTGGTTTACGGCGGAGTAACCACTTAAAAAATCGATGTATTGTTTACCATCTACATCCCACAAATACACACCGCTTCCTTTTTCTAAAACGGCTGGTATAGGGTGGTAATTATGTGCTCCGTACTGTTCTTCTAACTGTAAATAATGCTGCGTAGCAGCCGTAAGTTCTATGGTGTGCATAAAATGATGATTGGCTTGGCCAAATGTTAAAATGGATAAATTAGAATAGGATAAATAGCAGGAAATTATCCTTTGGGATGGTCTAAAAAATCAAGATTTAACAATAGAAAATGCACAGCAATATTTTGTATGAAGGTAGGCGTAAAAGCTTGGGTTTACAAATAGTTGTTATCTACTAGCCATTTTACTACTCGTTTTAAAGCAAATTGGTTTTTATCTATACTAGCGTCGGCCACCAAAAGTTTATCGTTTGTAGCCATAGGTACTACACGTTTTACATTGTCTTTAGCAGTAAATACTTCCATGTTTTGCATATTGTTTCCGCCGGCAAAACTTATTTTGGCTACAGTAACACCGGTGGGTAGGGCAAACTCATAACTATCTACATTATTATAAAAACCTCTATTGGTAAAGTTGCCAATAATTTGACTGTTCTGCTCTATGTTTCTATCTTTTTGCAGGGTAATGGGCCAACTTTTGTTTCGGTTTACAAGGGTATAGTTTACAGCTATTTTGGGGCTAGCACCTTTCATGGCTATAAATTCGGCTACACGTTTGTCGTCGGTTTCATTGTTTACCAAAATATTACTGGCGCCAATAAGTTTTGCAAAACCTTTTTCTTGCGATAAGGCAGGTACTTTAAATATACCCACTTGGTTACTTGTTAAAAAGGTAACTCGATAATATAGAGTGCTATTATCATCTTTGTCCTGATCAAATTCAGTAGCTACAGCGGCAATAATTATTTTTTTGCCAGCATTGTTATATACTTCAAAGTTTTTAGTGAGGCCAAAATTTTGCTTAATTACTTCTAACTTAGCGTATTCGGCTCCATTTACGGTGATGATGCCTTTTTTGTATTCTACATCTTGTGCTAATAAAAATAGGGGAGAAGATAGCGCTAGGGCCAACAGGAAAAATTTCATATCAGTGGGTTTTGGAAGTGAAAAGCTAGGGATTTAGGTTTAAAAATGGAGTAGTAGATTATTTTTTAGAAATAAAATGGAGAACTAGTTTTCTGTTTCACAAAATTTCCTACTTTTGCCGTCCGAAAAATTCGGAAACTATAAATTTTTTGAATCATGGCTAGAGTTTGTCAGGTTACCGGGAAGAAACCAATTGGCGGTAATTATGTTTCCCACTCAAACATAAAAACCAAGCGTCGCTTTTTGCCCAATTTGCAAACTAAACGCTTCTTTTTTGCAGAAGAAGCCCGTTGGGTAACCCTAAAATTATCGGCTGATGCCATCCGTACCATCAATAAAAATGGTTTAGCATCAGTTATTAAAGAACTAAGATTGAACGGCAACAAAATATAGTTGCACATTTGTATAACCACATTATAATATACCCATAATGGCAAAGAAAGGTAATAGAGTACAGGTAATTATGGAGTGTACCGAACATAAAACTTCGGGCATGCCTGGCACAAGCCGTTACATTACTGTAAAAAATAAAAAGAATACGCCTGAGCGTATGGAGTTGAAGAAATACAACCCCATTTTGAAAAAAGTAACTGTTCACAAAGAAATTAAATAGTCATGGCAAAAGCAGCATCAAAAAACGCTAAAGTAAAAGATTTGAAGGCTTCTGCTGAAGCAAAAAACTGGACCAAAGTTATCCGTGCGGTTCGTAGCCCTAAATCTGGCGCCTATACTTTCAAAGAAAATATAGTGCATAAAGATAAAGTGGCTGAGTTTTTAGCAGCTAAGTAGTTTGGCCGTGATAATGTATTTACAAAGGCTTTCCCGAAACGGAAGCCTTTTTGTGTTAGAAATGGTTTACCGTTAAATATGTAAAAAATGGGCTTTTTTAGCAAGCTGTTTGGCACCAAAGAAAAAGAATCGCTCAATGAAGGTTTAGAAAAAACCAAAGAGGGCTTTTTTGCCAAAATTACCAAAGCCATAGCAGGCAAATCTACCATCGACGATGAAGTGTTGGATAACCTAGAAGAAGCCCTAGTAATGGCCGATGTAGGGGTAGATACCACGTTGGCCATAGTGGAAAAAATACAAGCAAGGGTAGCGAAAGATAAATATGTAGGCGCTGCCGAGTTAAATAAGCTTTTGCAAGAGGAAATGAAAAGCCTGCTGGTAGATGCTCCTGAAGATAGTTACAAGAATTTCGGCTTGCCCGCCTTATCTACCCCTTACGTTTTGCTGGTAGTGGGTGTAAATGGTGTAGGTAAAACCACCACCATAGGTAAACTGGCACACAATTTTAAGGCACAAGGCAAAAAAGTGGTGCTAGGTGCCGCCGATACTTTTAGGGCTGCGGCGGTAGACCAACTTACCATTTGGAGCCAACGCGTAGATGTACCGATAGTAAAACGAGACATGGGGGCCGACCCAAGTGCCGTGGCCTACGATGCCGTGCAAAGTGCCATAGCCCAAAAAGCAGATATAGTAATAATAGATACGGCTGGCCGGCTACATAACAAAGCTCACCTTATGGAGGAGCTGAGTAAAATACGCCGAGTAATAAAAAAATTAGTGCCCGATGCTCCGCATGAAGTGCTGCTGGTATTAGATGGTAGTACAGGGCAAAACGCCTTACAGCAGGCAAAACAATTTACTGCTGCTACCGAGGTTACAAGTTTAGCCATAACCAAGCTAGATGGTACTGCTAAGGGCGGTATAGTTTTGGCCATAGCACACCAGCAAAAAATACCCGTAAAGTATGTGGGTGTGGGCGAAAAAATAGGCGATTTATTGGTATTTGATAAACAGGAGTTTGTAGACAGTTTGTTCTCACTCAAATAATTGTACATGAAAGCGAAAACGCTCAAACAAAATAAGGTAAATATTATAACCCTTGGCTGCAGTAAAAACTTGGTAGATAGCGAAGTGCTAAGTGGCCAGTTAGCTGCCAATGATATAGCTGTGGTGCATGAAAATAAAAAGCTAGATCATAATATAGTGGTGGTAAACACCTGCGGTTTTATAGATAAAGCCAAGGAAGAAAGTGTAAACACCATTTTAGATCAAGTACAATTAAAGCAAAAAGGCAAGCTAGATAAAGTATATGTAACGGGCTGTTTGAGCGAACGATACAAAGGCGATTTAGCCGCTGAAATACCTGAGGTGGATGCTTGGTTTGGAACCTTGGAGCTACCATTTATACTACAGGAATTGAATGCCGATTACAAGGCCGAACTATTGGGCGAACGAATGTTGAGTACGCCTAAACACTATGCCTACCTAAAAATTAGTGAAGGGTGTAACCGTACTTGCAGCTTTTGTGCCATACCGCTTATGCGTGGCCAGCACGTAAGTAAAACCATGGAAGCCATTGTTACCGAGGCAGAGCATTTGGTAAAAAATGGTGTAAAGGAAATAATGCTGATAGCACAAGAACTTACCTACTATGGGTTGGATATTTATAAGGAGCGGAAACTAGCTCAACTGCTCGAGAAATTGAGCGATGTAAAAGGTTTAGAGTGGATACGACTGCACTACGCTTACCCCAATAAATTTCCGATGGATGTGCTGGAGGTAATGAAAAGCAAGCCCAATATTTGTAATTATTTAGATATGCCATTGCAGCATGCTAGCAATAATATGCTAAAGGCAATGAAGCGGCAAAGTACCCGTGAGGAAATAGAGCAATTGGTACATAGCATACGGGCTGCAAACCCAGGAATTTGTATACGTACTACACTGATTGCGGGTTTCCCCGGCGAAACCAGGGAAGATATTGAGGAGCTGAAAGACTTTTTGGTACGTATGCGTTTTGATAGGGTGGGTATTTTTACCTACAGTCATGAGGAAGGTACCAGTGCCTATGCTTTAGTAGATGATGTACCTGCCGATGAAAAACAAGCTAGGGCCCAAGAAATTATGGAGCTACAGCAGGAACTAAGTTTGGAGAAAAATCAGGAAAAAGTAGGTAAAGTACTAAGGGTGTTGGTAGATAAAAAAGAGGCTGGCCGATATCTCGGTCGCACCGAATTTGATAGTGTAGAAGTAGATAACGAGGTGGTAATACATAGTACAAAGCCATTGAAACCTGGCCAGTTTGTAAACGTGCATATTACCAAGGCTTATGATTACGATTTAGAAGGAGAGGTAGTAGGCTAGGGCATTGCAATACGTTTTATTTGTCGTCATATCCACCATCGTGTAACGAAGTTTCAACGTCATATCGACCATCGTGTAACGAGGGAGATATCTGCCGAAACACCGGTAAATGCTACTTCTAGGAACAATGTTTACGCTTGCTTTTGATGAGATTTCTCGTTCATCGCTTTGCGAAGAATGTCGAAATGACGACCAAAACCGTCATATCGACCATCGTGTAACGAGGGAGATATCTGCTGAATTGAAGACTTTTCGTCCTTTCTTTTTTCTTGATAAAAAAGAAACAAAAAATCAAGGCTGTAAATCTAAAGCTAAAAATCGGCTGACCGAGCCTGCACCCAGCAAACTCGCCGTAAGACCCTGTTTTTCGAAGTTGTTATGGCTCAAACAGTGCTGGCTGCTAGTGCCTCGTTCTAGCCGATTTTCTTCACGCTTTATATTTAAGGCCGATGTTAACAGCCAAAACCGTCATATCGACCATCGTGGAACGAGGGAGATATCTGCTGAAACACCGGTAAATGCTGCTTCTAGGAACAATGATTACGCTTGCTTTTGATGAGATTTCTCGTTCATCGCTTTGTGACGAATCTGCCAATGACGGAGCCTCCCTTAATCCCTCCAACGGAGAGAGATAGCGTTTCGTTTTTGTTGTTTGTTTATAGGTGTTCTACATGCCCTTCGGAACATGTGGAATAGCTGGAGGCCAGAACACGAGACAGTTATTTAGTTTTTACTCATGCTATAGTTAAATGAAAATTGATAAATGGGTAGCCCGTAGTCAATTTCTGGCGCTTTTATGTATTTGTAGTATATCACTCGTAAATCTACCACGTTAGTAATTTTAATTCCGAAACCTGTAGAATAGCCATAGTAAATGCCATTGGTTTTAACATCTGGCAAAAACTGCTTTATCGTATTTGGGTTGCTACTACAGGCATGAAGCCGAAAGGCAACAAAAAAAGTGCCCATGCTATTTTTATTTACTTGCTCCCATGCAGCGGTTTGTAAGTAAATACCTACCATGCCAAAACTGTTTAAAAAATTTATTGGTCGCCCAGTAAGAGGGTTATTTATGGCGCCAATTCTGGTGCCGTGTAGCACTCGTTCACCTACTTGGTATATCAGGCCTAGTTTGGTAGTAACTGCAGAGTCGCGTTTTCTGGTAAGGGTACCATCTATACTTACATTAATCATCCCACTAAGCGGGTTAATGTATTGGTTTACTAAATGGTCGTTGCTTTTTACCAATATAGCTGTGCCACTTGTATTTTGAAAGTTATTACTAGTGACACCACCATAAATACTTAATGGAATTGCAAATTTTTTTGGCTCACCTATATACACTTTTAGTAGGCGGGACGATGCGTTTACTTGCCCATTATTAACCACATCAATAAAACCCGCCGAAAATAATTCATGTTGGTTTTGGTTGTTGCCAGTTTGTGCAATCAATTGAAAGCCGTCGAATATGGAGCAAATTGTAAATATGATAACAAGGACACGCATAGCCACTTTATTTTAATATTGTCCTTAGGTCTTTATTGTATCTAGGTACATATCATGTAATGATTTGTATACTACTAGCATTTGTTAGTAGCTATAATTGACGGGTTAAAATGCCGACCCTTGTACTGAATAAATCGACAAAAAATAGGCGATTTATTCATACGACGAATAATGCCGCTACTAGGAAGGGCCGGCGTTGTATTTATCGAAGCTACATAAGACCGAATAAGTGCCAAAACGCAAATATGAAGGCTGAAACTGCTAATACCTTATAGCCGATTTTTTCCCGTCTACGCAAAAAAATCATGCCGGCGATACTAAATAGTATCACACAGACAATTTCCAGCAATAATGGGTTATTGTGATAATTCGGAAGTATTGTCGAAACATCGTTTCGATAAGTTTTTATAAAAGTAAAATAATCCTTTGATCGTATAATCTCGTTTTTTGACCAAAATATTTGCCAATGTACTATCTTGACAATACCAATAAAGTAGCACGTAAAGCCGATTACTAACAACAGATTTATTTTCTTCATAACTTGTATTTTATATTAAAGCCAATAATACCACGCAATAGTGTTGTTGGTACAACTACTTGGAACACACCCGCCGAAACACCATGTATGCTGACATTGTTGACATGCCATATCATGGGCTAGGCAAACAGGATTCCAGAGATAACAGTTACCCGAGTAATTACCGCAGCAGCCACACTGACCTCCTTGCGGCCACGCCCTAGAATTGGCGGGACTATAGTAAGCTTCCAATAGCTCCCTTATCTCTTTAAATGACAGAGTAACGTTTCCCACATTCTGTAGAGCATTAAGATAGTTATCAAAGTGAGTGTTTGTTGGTTCTAGTAATTTCCTATTAGTTAAGTATTGTTTAAATTAGCGATGTTAATCATTACTTCCTCCTCGCAGGTAAACGAATTTAATGCATTTAAAAAACCTCCAAAAACATGAAACTCAACTTTGCCATTGCTTAGGATGTCTCTTTTGGCCCCATCCAACAAAGATTTAAAGATGTTGAGCCCTTGAAATACTAAGGAATGGCGATTTCGGGGACTTAGAGTATCTTTCACGGCTAGGATCATTTGCTCTACAAAAATGCCGTGCCGAAGAATAGTTTCTGTGCCGTAATCTGAAACTATCTGAAAGTATTTTTCTTTTAACATATTCGACAATGAATCTTTATCGAATATATTTCTGCTATTTAATAAGAAACCTCCGTAGTTAACTGGTTGGGCGATTTGCTTGTCAGTTATGACTATATCTACATAAATTGACGTATCATTCCTAACGACAAATTTTTGAAAATTATAATCAACTTCAATTCCGTTTTTAGTGTCTTTGAAACTCCATTGGGCTTTTCCAGATAAGACAAGGAAGGAAAAAATAAAGACAATAAAGCTGTGAAATAAATACTTTTTCATTTGCGTAAATTTTAAACGTGGTTTTAATCACCTTTTTTTCAAGGTGTGTTTTTGTTACTTTGCGAACTAGTTTTCGGTGGCTGCAGCAAAACCGCTAACTAGTTTACAAGAGCAAAGCAACAAAGCATTTCGAGCATTTCCCACAAGCTGTAACTTGAGTTTATGGTAGATAACGAAAAATATTGTTTTCTACATCCACTAAAAAACTCACCGGTACTTGCAATACAGCCGCTATACGTACCAAAGTAGTATATTTTATATGTTCTGCACTTCGTTCAAATTGGCTGTAGGCTTGGGGCGATATTTCTAATTTGTAAGCAATATCAGCTTGTGTATAGCCATAGTTTTTTCTTATTTGGTATAGGCGTTCGTTCAGTGTCATGATGGGTTGGTTTTGTAGGTTAGTGGCAACGGAGTTGGTTGTTTGTGAATGGCTGTTTACAAACAAGTTGTTTATCCTGCAAGTATTTTTGCGGGGGGGGGGGGGGGGG
>RDXK01000158.1 GCA_004292605.1 Bacteroidota bacterium | reverse complement strand
AACGGTAGAAACCATTATGCAAGATCCTAAATGGATAGGTACCCAACCCAGCAATTATTTTTGGCATGCTAGTAAACCGCAGCTGTTTTTTTATTGGAATCCTAATAAGGCTATTGCCGATTCTCAGTATGCAGTAACAGCGGGCAATTGGGCTACGCCACAATTACAAAGTTATATGGGTAGTAATAGAGAAGTAGCAAGGGCCAATGCTACGTATAACAACAGCCGTACTGCCTATACCTACAGCTTTAATGGCGATATTTTTTATGTAGAAGTAGCTACCCAAAAGGAAAAAAAGATTACCCATACCACAGAGATAGAATCCCAACCTTGTTTTAGTTTCAATGGAACTTGCATAGTTTACACCAAGGGCCAACAGTTATACGCATGGCATATGGCAGATGGAACTACCAAGCAGCTTACACAGTTGATTAACAAAACAGAAGCAGGGAATAAAAAACTCACTAAACAGGATGAGTGGCTACAAAACCAGCAGCTGATGTTCACCTATATTCAACAAGCGAATGAAAAAAAGGAGGCCAGAAAACGTATAGTAGAAAATAATAAACTTATTGATACCGTTAAAGTAATTTCCATTGGTGAAAAGCAAGTACAGCAATTACAAATTTCGCCGGGCGGCCAAGCCTATACCTATAAATTAGTAACACCAGCAGCGAATAATAAAAATACCATTGTACCAAATTATGTTACGGAAACTGGGTACACTACCGATTTAAATACACGTACCAAAGTGGGTAATGCACAAGCCCAAAACGAATGGTTTATGTACTTAACGGGTAAGGATAGTTTAGTAACCATTAGTACCAAAATACTACCAAACTTCATAAATACACCGCATTATGCGAAGTACTTTAATGCAAAAGGCGATTCTATAAAAGCTAAACCATCGGCCTTAAATTTTTTCGGTCCGGTTTGGAACACAAGTGGCAGCTACGGCTTGGTAGATGTACGTAGTTTAGATAATAAAAATCGCTGGTTAGTAGCTGTAAATAGTGAAACAGGTGTCCAGCAATTGGTGAGCCACCAAACCGATACCGCATGGATAGGAGGCCCTGGTATAAGCAGCTTTAACCCAAGCATGGGGTGGTTAAACGATACGGTTTGTTATTTTCAAAGTGAGGAAACAGGCTACAGCCATTTATACAGTTTTGCCCTAGGCAGTTCACAGCAAAAAGCCCTTACGCAGGGTAGTTTTGAAATTCAAAAAGCGGTTTTGAATCAGGCAAAAAATGGCTTTTTTATATTGGCCAATAAAAAACATCCCGGTAAGCAGGGAATTTATTTTGTATCGCTAGCCAATTTGCAATGGAAAACTTTACAAGATGCCGATGGTGGATACGATTTTGAATTGAGTGCCGATGAAAAATACTTGGCTTACAGGTATTCCACACCTACCCAACCATGGGAGTTATTTGTGCTAGAATTAAAGGGCAAAGAAAACAATGCGGTACAAGTAACCAACAAAGCTGCCTCCGCCGAGTGGAAATCGAACGCATGGCTAACCCCACAAGTACTAGCCATACCCACCGCCGATGGTAACCAAGTATATGCCCGTGTGTACCAACCTGAACCGAACAAGAGAAATGGAGCAGCAGTATTTTTTGTACACGGTGCTGGCTACCTACAAAATGCCCACCACTGGTGGAGCCAATATTTTAGGGAATACATGTTTCATAATTTGCTGGTGCAGCAAGGTTTTACAGTGTTGGATATAGATTATAGAGCCAGTAGCGGCTACGGAAAGGCTTGGCGTACGGGCATTTACCGCCATATGGGTGGGAAGGATTTAACCGACCATATAGATGCCGTAAATTATGCAGTAAAAAACCTAGGAGTAAACCCCAACAGAATTGGTATTTATGGCGGAAGCTATGGTGGTTTTATTACCCTGATGGCTTTGTTTACTACACCTACGGTGTTTAAAGCCGGAGCCGCTTTACGCCCCGTTACCGATTGGGCACATTATAACCACGGCTACACCAGTAATATATTGAACGAACCATTTACAGATAGCTTAGCCTATGCCCGTTCATCGCCAATTAATTTTGCTAAGGGACTGCAAAATCATTTGCTTATTTGCCATGGAATGGTAGATGTGAACGTACATTTTCAGGATGTGGTAAGGCTAAGTCAGCGCTTGATAGAACTGCAAAAAAATAATTGGGAGTTAGCAGTTTACCCTATAGAAGACCATGGTTTTACCGAGCCTACCAGCTGGATAGATGAGTATAAACGTATACTAAAATTATTTAAAGAAAAGTTATAGGTAAAAGCCCTCCGTGAAAAGAGGGCTTTTTTTATTCCAATACCGGTGCTAGCCATTTTTGAGCGTACTCTAAAGGTACGCCTTTGGCCTTGGCGTAAGCTTCCAATTGATCTTGCTGAATTTTACCAACGCCAAAATACTGACTTTGTGGATGTGCAAAATACCAACCACATACACTGCTGGCTGGGTACATGGCCAAACTTTCCGTAAGGTTTATGCCTGTAAGTTCGGTGGCATTTAGTAGGCTGAACAATTTGTATTTCTCGGTATGGTCAGGACAAGCAGGATAACCTGGTGCTGGCCTGATGCCTAAATATTTTTCTTGAATTAATTCTTCATTGCTCAAATGCTCGTTGGTGGCATAGCCCCAATATTCTTTACGTGTTTTTTCGTGTAAATATTCGGCAAATGCTTCGGCTAATCTATCCGCCAAGGCTTGCAGCATTATTTTATTATAATCGTCGTACGTAGCTTCAAAAGCTATAATGTGTGGTTCTATTCCATGAATGGTTACAGCAAATGCACCTATATAATCAGCGGCCTGAGCCTTCAACGAGGGGTTAGAAAGACCACCTTCCAGTTCTCCCCCGTTGGGGGAGTTAGAGGGGGCTATAAAATCGGCCAAACTTAAGTTGGGTACTGTAGCTGCTTTTTGTATTTGCTGGCGAAGAAAGTTAAGAGTCAAAGTCCCCTCCACATCTCCCCCATGAGGCGAGGGAATTACAACGGTATCATCCTTTGCGTAAGCTTCCCAAAAACCTACGATACCTTTGGCTGTTAACCAATTTTGGGCAATTACTTTATCGAGCAACGCATTGGCATCGTTGTACAGTTTAGTAGCTTCTTTACCTACTACTTCATCGGTTAAAATAGCAGGAAAATTGCCATGCATTTCCCAAGTAATAAAAAATGGTTTCCAATCTATATAAGGTCTTAATTCCGCTATGGAAACTTCTACTGGTTTCACCCCTGTAAAACTTGGTGTTACAGGCACAAAATTTTGCCAATCTATTGGATATTTATTGGCTACAGCGTCGGTATAGCTTAAGTAATTTTTAGTTATTTTTTTATTTTCAAAACCCTGTTTTAGCTTGGTGTATTCGGTAGCAGTATCGTTTAAAAATGGTTGTTTGGCTTCTTTATTTAAAAGGCTTCCCGCTACAGTAACACTTCTACTAGCATCTAATACATGTACTACACCATTGCCATATTCTGGGGCAATTTTTACAGCGGTATGCATACGGCTAGTAGTGGCACCACCTATTAATAAAGGTTGCTTCATGCCACGGCGTTTCATTTCCTTGGCTATATGTACCATTTCATCTAACGACGGTGTAATTAAACCACTAAGCCCAATAATATCTACTTGTTGTTTTTGTGCCTCATCCAATATTTTATCGGCAGGCACCATTACACCCATGTCAATTATTTCGTAGCCATTACAGCCTAGTACTACGCCTACAATATTTTTTCCAATATCGTGTACATCGCCTTTTACGGTGGCTAAGAGAATCCGAGCCCCCTCCCTACCTCCCCCGTCGGGGGAGGTAGAGGGGGCTGCTTTTTTTTGCTGTTCAATAATGGGTGTAAGTACCGCCACGCTACGTTTCATCACCCTTGCACTTTTTACTACTTGGGGTAAAAACATTTTACCAGCACCAAACAAATCGCCTACTATATTCATGCCGTCCATCAGTGGACCTTCAATTACATCAATGGGTTTAGGATACTTTTCTAACGCCTCGAAAGTATCTTCTTCAATATAATCGGTAATGCCGTTTACTAGGCTATGTGCCAATCGTTTTTCTACGGGTTCTAAACGCCAGCGTTCATCTTTCTCCTGCACTTTACCTTTGGCTTTTACCGTTTCGGCAAAGGCTATTAGGGCTTCTGTAGCTTGGTTGTTATCGTTGTTTCTGTTCAAAATAACATCTTCACACAAATCTCTTAGTTGGGGTTCTATTTCATCGTACACTACTAACTGACCGGCATTGACAATGCCCATATCCATACCCGCTTTAATAGCATGGTATAAAAAAACGCTGTGCATGGCTTCCCGTACATGCTCGTTTCCACGGAAACTAAAACTGAGGTTGCTTACACCACCGCTAATTTTAGTGAGTGGCATTTTTTGTTTGATGATACGAGTGGCTTCTATAAAATCTACACCGTAATTATTATGTTCTTCTAAGCCCGTGGCTACAGCAAAAACATTGATATCGAAAATTATATCCTGCGGTGGAAAATTGAGTTGATGTACTAAAATTTGGTACGCTCTTTCACTAATTTCTACTTTACGCTGCATGGTATCGGCCTGGCCTTTTTCATCAAAAGCCATTACTATTACAGCAGCACCAAAATCTCTACAAATAGTGGCTTGCTCTATAAATTTAGCTTCGCCTTCTTTCATAGAAATACTGTTTACAATGCATTTGCCTTGTACGCATTTTAAACCGGCTTCAATAATTTCAAACTTACTACTATCAATCATGATAGGTATTTTGGCTATATCGGGCTCGCTTTGTAATAGGTTTAGGTAGGTAACCATCGCTTCTTTGCCATCTAGTAGGGCATCGTCCATATTAATGTCGAGCACTTGTGCACCGTTTTCTACTTGTTGGCGAGCTACGCTTAGGGCTTCCTCGTAGTTGCCTTCTCTAATTAGTCGGGCAAATTTTTTGCTACCCGTAACGTTGGTACGTTCACCTACGTTTACAAAATTGGTTTCCGGACGAACCACTAATGGTTCTAATCCTGCTAAGCGTAAGTATGGTTTTAAAGTTTGCATAGTTTAAAGTATTTAACCACAACGTAAGGAATCGACACTACGAGTCGCAACGTTATAGAATCATTCGTTTTATTCCATCTTTTATTAATGGCGTATGAAAATTTATCAAATAACCTAGTCTAAGATTGGTAAGTTTAAGGTAGCTCAATAATTGAGCTTGCCAAACCGGATGATAATTTTCTTGTGCCTTTAATTCCACAATTATTTTATCGTTTACTAATATGTCTAATCGTAACCCATCTTCTATTTTCAAACCTTCGTATAAAATTGGCACAGCCACTTGTCGTTTATAGGAAATTCCTCTGGTACTAAGTTCGTAATAAAAACATTTTTCGTACACGCTCTCTAATAATCCAGGCCCTAGCGAACGATGTATTTTAAATGCTATATCGTAAATCTCTCGTCCAATTTCGTTATCCTTCTCTGGTATTTCCATCATTCGTCGTTGTGTTTCTCTGTGTCTGAAATGCCGTTGTGGTTCTGAGTCTCAAGTGCCGCCGTGTTTCCAACTACAAAGCCACTTCCACCACGGGTCTCGGCCTTGGTTTGATGGTTTTTACATGGTCGGCTATATGCTTAATATGATCCGGTGTGGTACCGCAACAGCCGCCTACAATATTCACCCACCCATTTTGTGCCCACTCCTCAATAAAATGGGCTGTTTCATGCGGTTGCTCATCGTATTCACCCATGGCATTGGGCAAGCCAGCATTGGGGTAAGCACTGGTAAAACACGCCGCTAAGCCACTTAATTCCTCAATATGTCCACGCATTTCCTGAGCACCTAAAGCACAGTTTAAACCCACACTTAATGGATTAGCATGTGCTACGGATGTATAAAAGGCTTCTAAGGTTTGGCCGCTTAGTGTTCGTCCGCTGGCATCGGTAATGGTACCACTAATCATGATGGGAAGAGCCCCCTCGCTATTCCCGCCAGCATTGGCAGGTACGGGGTGCTGCCTAAAATATTGCTTGGCAGCAAAAATGGCTGCTTTAGCATTGAGCGTATCAAAAATGGTTTCTATTAAAATAATATCTACACCACCTTTTACCAAGCCATCTATTTGCTCGGTATATGCTGTAACCACTTCATCAAAAGTAACCGCTCGAAAACCAGGGTTATTTACATCGGGCGATAAACTGAGTGTTTTATTTAATGGACCAATAGCACCAGCCACAAATTTTTTATGGGCATCGCCATGTTTTGCATAGTAACGGCTAATAGCTTCTTTAGCACATTGTGCACTAGCAACATTTAATTCATGGGCCAGGCTTTGCATATCATAATCCGCCATAGCAATGGTGGTAGCACTAAACGTATTGGTTTCTATAATATCGGCACCGGCTTCTAAATATTGTAGGTGAATACCAATAATAATTTCTGGTTGGGTGATGCTTAATAAATCGTTATTGCCCTTTACATCGGTATGCCAGTTGGCAAAGCGTTCGCCTCTATAATCGGCTTCTTGTAATTTGTGGCGTTGAATCATGGTACCCATAGCACCATCTATCACTAAAATGCGTTGTTGTAATGCTTGTTCTAAATACGTCATACCTGGTTTCCAGTTGTTCGGATACATGGTTTGTAAATAGCCATCTATCCATCAAAAAATATTGCTTATTGTGGGAAACCTGACTGTGTAGTTTACAATTTTTTCGTTCAAAAAATTGGCCAAGAAAGAAACGAAAAACTGTTTATTAGTTCCATAGTTCCGCTACTGCAGGTTGCAGGCTGAACAATAAACAAATCAGGCCTGCTGTGCGAATATACTACATTAACATTTATTGAATGTATTGGTTCACGGGTAACCTATTGGTTAAACTACGGGCTAACGTAAATTCATCCGCATATTCTAATTCGCCACCAAAAGCTATTCCACGGGCTATAGTGGTAATTTTGCAAGTGGTATGCTGTAATTGCTTTTGTATAAAGTAAATAGTGGTATCGCCCTGTATGGTAGGACTAACCGCAAAAATCAATTCCTGCACCTCGCCTTTTTCTACCCGTTGTACAAGTGTTTCAATGTGTAACTGATCGGGCCCGATACCATCTAACGGCGATATTAAACCACCTAGCACATGGTACAAGCCATTAAACTGCTGGGTACTTTCTATGGCTATTACATCTCTAATATTTTCCACCACACATAGTAGCTGCTGGTTACGCTGCTTATTGGCACAAATACTACACTCCGCACCATCGCTAATATTAAAACATTGGTTACAAAACTGTGTTTCCGTTTTGGCCTTTACTATAGCTTGGGCCAAAGCTTGGGCCTGACTTTCATCTTGCCGCAATAAATGCAAAACCAGCCGTAGAGCCGTTTTTTTACCTATACCGGGTAAGCGAGCTAGCTCATTTACTGCATTTTCTAAAAGTGCCGAAGGTAATTGCATGGTATAAAAATAGGGCTATTTATCTATAGGGTTATATTGGCTTCATTATCGTAATTGGCCACCACAGTAAGCTTTTGCGGGTAGCTTACTACTTTTTCTGGTTGGCGTTTTTTATAATAGTCGCCCGTATCCCACTTACCATTTTTATTGGTATCGGTTAGTATACGTAGCTCATAATCGCCGGGTTGAAACAAGGGAAATTTAATGACTGATTTATTAATTACATACCATTTCACCACTTCATCTTGCTGTATTAATTGTAGTACCGTGGTATTGGCCGTATCTATTTTATTAAACCGTAGTACTAAGCTTCCGTAGGCCGATTCTGGTTTGGCTTGTAAGCTCAGCGTATCTGTTTTGGCCAATGTGCCGCCACTGCTATCTTCTGCGGCTTCTTTGCCTATAATAAGTTTGTATTGTTCGCCAATTTTAAAATTGTAAAAAACTCGCCATTCCTTATCACCAAAGGGTTTTACTTGTACATTATTCAAGGGTTTAAACAAGGTATCGGTTAGTATTATTTTGCTTGAATCCATGCGTTTCAAGGGTTTACTGGCTAGTATTTTTAGCGTATCCAAAACATCTATCAGGTTCCCACTGGCATTTAAACTAAGTTTTAGTTTTTCGGGCTTTGCAGGTTTATTGCTTCCGCCTCCTGTACCCGAAGTTTTTACTGCAGCCACAGGGGCATTTTCTTTGGTTTTTTTCAATAGGCTGGAGGCTAATAGCTGTATATCATTGGGGTTAGTAGCGGTGGTAAAAACCGAATCGGCAAAGGCTATGAGTTTGCTACTATCATCGTACCGTTTGGCGTAATCGCTTGGTAGCACAAATAGGTTGAATTTTTTACTGGGTAGGTTGGTAAAGCTAAAGGCGCCTTTATTATTACTTTGGCTACATAATCGGGGCGTAATTTTATAATAGCTGTATCGCTCAGGTTGTTGTGTAGCAAGGCTACCAAAGTAGTATCGGGCTTGCCCGTTTCGGCTACTAAAACAGTTCCGCTAAGGCTATTACTATCTAAATACTTGCCGGTGCTAAACGTGTAGGTAAAATTGGTGGCGGGGTTATTTTCGTTTACATCCTTTATGGCATTACCAAACTGTAGGGTAAAAGTAGTATTGGGTGGCAGGCTATCTTTTAATTGAATAGTTACTTCTTTTAGCTTGCCCTCTATGGTAGGTGTAGAGGCAATATTGGGCGAAATAAGTAGCTCCTTTTGTATATCGGCCACTTGTATATATTCATTAAAAACCAGCTTTATTTTTTTGGCATTGAATTGCAAACTAGAATCGGCCGGAAAGGCTTGCACCAATACTGGCGGCAGGGTATCTCTTGGGCCACCACCCGGCGGAATAATATTGCCACAGCTTTGTAGTAATAACACCACGCCTACTAAAGCACCTATAGCCCAAATACCTTTCATAATACTGTATAATTCCACAAACTTACATGCGTAAACCGAACTTTATGGTAATTACATGCGTTGCTATAGTAAGTATATGAAAAATAGTGACAATTTCTTCCTTGAGTTTACCAGTATTTTAATTAACCCAACAAATTGTAGCTGAAAATTTTAGCAGCCTACATTTGCATCAAAACTCTCTTTTGGGTAGTTTTTAAAAAGTCTTACGAGGGGTGTTCAGTGAGTCTATAGTTTTTTTAGCATATTGCTTGTAGAAAGCACTTTTTGCTGATGGTATTTTTTCTGGAATATTTATAATTTCTTCGGCGCATGCCTCTGCTTGCTGAATTCTACCACTCTGTAGTAGTAAACTTAGTAAATCAACCCGATTTTTGAATTTGTGTGGTTTGATGTTTACCGCTAACTCGTATTGCACAATTGCATCCTCTTTTCGTCCCATCCCCTGTAGGCATCGACCCCAAAAATTGTGAAGGTTATCATTACACACATGATTGTGGGCTGATGAAATATAAAATAGAGCCGAGTCTAATTTATTCTTTTGTTCGTACAGGTCAGCCAATCGCTGCGTAACTATGAAATTTGTAGAATCATTAGTATGCATTGACAAACATTTTGTTAGTGCTGAATTGATATGACCAATTCTAATTAGCTCCGAAACTTCATGATTGTCGAGCTCGTTTTTCTGATGGCGAAATATGCTTATTCCGCTATGGACGGTTAATAATAAGATGCCTATTTTCCAGAATATAGTCGTCGTTTTGATACCTAAAATGGTTACATTTCTTAAATTATATATAACGCAACACGAAAAAACAAAGTGGTATGGTATGTAACGAAAAGGGTATAAGAATAAAGAAATAACTAAGAAAAATAAGATGATTCCGGCAGCCCAAGATTTTTCGGAATTCACCGATATCTCTTGTACAGACAGCCGTACAATATAAATGGTTAAAACTAAGCTTAACAGAAAGGCAAATACACCAAACTGTAACAAAACATTGACCCACTCATTAAGAACATAATAGTTATTGCCTGCCAAGAGTTTTTCGTGCAAAGGAGCATTAGGATTTTCTTTAAAGTAGTTTGCTTGAGTATGATTAAAAACAATGTTATATGGGGCGTTAATACCAGTAAGCCAGTTTTCTTTGGCAATTAAAAAATCGACCTTGTATATAAAAGCTCGCCCCAAAGTAGAGTTGTGCTTGTAAAATGTAGAAGTTACACCTAATAAAAATAAAAGAATTAAGAGTTTGATTTTCGACTTTCTGGAAACTTTGTCTGCAGGTTGCAATAGTTTGTCTAGTATTATAACGCTACAAACTGCCAACAATACTGAGCGACTTTCAAGGTAAATACAGCCAAAAAACGCCACTAAGCCCAAAAATATCAGGCCAGCCAGTAAATACTGGTTTGACACACGTTTGGCCAAAAAGTACGAAAAAATAACAGCGATACCGGCCAGTATCGCTGTTGTATTAGGATTTTGAAAAATATTGACCAAATGCTAACTGTTGGATAATGTGTAAACTCCTTTATTAGTTTTACTTCTTCGGTATTTTCTTAACTATACTTGAACATATTTCTTCTTCTTTACTTGTGAGCGGCCGCAGGTTTTTTAACACACTTTCTGCAGTTATATTTTGTTCAATAAATTTATAAGAAAATCCAACCATATTAAAGTTAGGGTCAATATATTTTGCGGTCATCAAGTCATATAAAGACGTAAAGTTTTTCTGTTTTAAAAAAAATATATATGCTCGAACGGAGTCTTCGTTGTTCCTATTTTTTTGTATGTCCGAAAAGTAGAATAGCCTTTGATTCCACAGCGTTGTATCTTGCATTTTCTTTTCGTAAAAAGCTTGTAGTGGCTTTTGCATAGTATCCGCTAATTTCATCCCAGCTGATTTATTTGAGAAAGGTCCGTGGCCGAGTAAGTTACAAGTCACAGCAAAAGTATCAAACTCATAAAAATTCCTATCCTCTGAATTCAGAACGAACACGCTTAGCGTATCGTATCTTATAGTCCTAAAAATCTTGGTGCTACCCGCATTCATTGAATCTATAATTCTAGGCCCTACATTGAATTCAAATAAGTACTTGTCGAAACTTATTAAATTATTATGAATAGCGTACTTATCGTTGTTCACGTCTGCGGCAGATGAAGTGATCTGTTGATAGCAAAAGTGTTTACTTGGCATACCGCACCGTATTAAAAAAAATGTAGCGGAAAAAAAAAGCAACCTTTGTATATGCAATGCCATCGTTGTTAAGATTTAATTTTGTTAATAAACAATAAACTTTAATTGGGACGGAAACGGATTTCATTGCCAGGTATGGTGACTGTTATGTCTAGGAACAAAGAAAGTCCGCAACTCGCAACAACAAATGCAGTTCGTGATCTATGACTAAGTGATCCGCTTATTCTCGACGTAACATAAGCGTTAGGTGATCGGTTGTATAGAATTTGGGTTAAGGGATTCCCAATTGGTGTCCATATACTTTCGAATAAAACATTGCTACCTACGTAATGCGAACCAAAACTTACAAACCTAGTTATGTCGTACTCAGGTTGCATGGTAATCCCACCATTTGGTAGTATTACCATATAACTCGTTTTTATATACTCATAATCTGAAAACGCTTCCACACGCCAATTTCTTGCGGATGCTTCCACAACTGTCCAAGCAATACGTCCTACGACGGGTGCCGTACCTGCTGACCCAGTAGGTGCATTTATCTCGGTAATCATTTCTGGAACAGTACTATGGTAGCTATCAAATTTTGCTCGATACTCTGCCTCAGCCGTTTCACATGCACTTTCGTCCTCCTCACCACCAGTATCATCACAGCCTATTTGGTATAACGTACAAGGATTGGGCTCAATTTCTTCACCCGTATCTGGAAAATCTCCCAAGCAATCTGGATTAACTTCAAAAGTTCCTTGCGTAGGGCTTTCCGCTTCACCCCACTCTTCGCATTCTGGTTCAGGTTCGTCTCCTTCTGCCACTACTACACAAACTTTGTATACTTTCGGCACCCAAATTAAACATTCTCCTGTTCCATTTGCAGCGGAGTTTTGGGCTGAATTTGAAGCTGCGGATTTACCGGAGTTGACAGGTTGATTGCTGTTCCTAGTGAATGATCGTTTCTGGTACTTTTTTCCGTTGGAAACTTTTAAGATTGCAACGGTAGTCTCATCCCATTTTCTTGACATAATGTAGCCAGAAAAGTTTGAATCAAGATTTTTGCAACTGTTTCCGCTAATATCATAGCCCTTACTAGCTGCGTACTCTAATGTAGGTACAATGGTTACAAGTCGGACATTTATTTTACCTCCCGCATCTTTAATGAACACCACTTTGTTGAGTGAGGCATTAGCAATACGTTTTTTTGCGTTCAAATCGGTGTTTTCGGTACCCGGGAGCAGTACCACGGTTTTGTCATACAATAATGGCATTTCCACAATCTCCAAACCCTCTTTTACATAGCTTTCTCCAAGGCTCCATTTCGGGTACTTCTTAGAATTAGGGGCAGCAGCCACGTGATTGGATAAAAGGTTAGACCCCTCGTGGCTTGTAAGGAATACGCTATTGTTGTTTAGCGTTTTGTAGTCATCACTTTTTTTAAAGTCGCCGTAATACCACTCTTTGGCTTGTTCAACGTTAAACGATTGCTTTAGCGGGTCTACATCAACTGTTCGCTTACAACTAACTCCCATAATTAGAGATGTTAGTAATAGTGATGCGAAAGCACCCCCCCCCCCCATTTTTTTGTGTTTTTGGTCATGATAAAGTAGTTTCTATAAAAGTAATCTCTTTTTTCAATTTAACAAATCTTTTTTTGTGCCAGGTGATTCAGCTAAAACAAACCTTCGTACGTGGAACTTGTTAGAACACTTTAAGTAACAATCGAAAATTTTAAGATAATCCTAAGTACGGCTAGTTCGTATATGAAAAGACTGTAAATTCATTATTACAAAAACTGACATTTTCTGTATCCTACTAACGCACCTATAGCCCAAATACCTTTCATAATACTGTATAATTCCGCAAACTTACATGCGTAAACCGAACTTTATGTTAATTACATGCGTTGCTATAGTAATTTGCAACTAAAATTTCACACATGGAGTATAGGTATATGGGTAAAACCGGCTTGCAGCTAAGCGTACTAAGCTTTGGTAGCTGGGTAACTTTTCACAAACAAATAGAAGATAACACGGCCGATGAATTAATGGGTATGGCCTACGATGCTGGCATTAATTTTTTTGATAATGCAGAAGTATATGCCCTAGGCAAAAGCGAGGAAATGATGGGCCGGGTGCTGAAACAAAAAAACTGGGAACGCAGTAGCTATGTAGTTAGTAGCAAAGTGTTTTTTGGATGGAGAGGGAAAAACAATAAACCCAACCAGCATGGCCTTAGCAGAAAACACATTGTAGAGGCCTGCCATGAAGCTTTACAGCGTTTACAGGTAGATTATTTAGACTTATATTTTTGCCATAGGCCGGATAAGAATGTACCCATTGAGGAAGTAGTTTTTACCATGAACACGCTTATACAGCAAGGTAAAATTTTGTACTGGGGTACTAGCGAGTGGAGTGGTGTAGAAATAATGCAGGCTCATGCAGTGGCGGAGAAGTATAGGCTGATTGGGCCCGCTATGGAGCAGCCACAGTACAACCTTTTTGAACGCCAAAAAATGGAAAATGAGTATGTTCAAATATTTAAAAATCAAGGGCTAGGTACTACTATTTGGAGTCCGTTAGCCGCTGGTTTACTTACCGGAAAATATAACAATGGAATACCCGAGGGTAGCAGGTTAGGTTTAGAAGGTTTTGGCTGGTTAAAAGATAGATGGATGGCCGAAGAAAAAATTCAGAAAGTACGTGTTTTGGGCGAGCTAGCCAACGATTTAGAGGTGGGTATAGCACCACTTTCTATAGCTTGGTGTGTAAAAAATCCGCATGTTACTACGGCTATTTTAGGCGCCACTAGCAAGGAGCAGTTAACAAGTAATTTGCAGGCCTTAGAGGTGTTACCCAAGCTTACACCAGAGGTGATGGAAAAAATAGATACCATTATGCAAACCAAACCCAGCTTACCCGATTTTTAAGAAAACTTCCAGGATAGAAAGGCAGCTAATCACTGCCTTTTTTTATTACATGCCGTAAATCGTTATTTTTATAGTATGATAATTGTGTACTCCTTAGTGGGCATTGCTGTTACCCTTTTGTTTATAGGCTATTTTGCAGGTATTGAAATTGCGTTTATTAGCGCCAATCGGCTAAACATAGAGCTCAAAAAAAAGCAAGGAAAACGCAGCGGAATAATACTATCTAAATTTTTAGAAAAGCCATCCACCTTTTTGGGTAGCTGCCTAGTGGGTTTGAATATTTTTTTAGTAGTGTACGGTTTGTTTTTTGGAGAGTTATTAAGAGCTAGTTTATGGAACCCGCTGGAACTCGAAAATCCGTACTTAAAACTCGCCTTTGACACATTTTTTTCTAGCATCATTGTAATTATTCTAGGTGAATTTATACCCAAAGCTATTTACCGAGCTAGGGCCGATAATATGCTCACTTTCCTAGCGCCAGTGGCCCAGTTTTTTCATGGATTGTTTTTTCCTATTGCAAATTTTTTGGCCAACTTATCTGAAGGAATTTTAAAATATGTTTTCAATGTTCGGATGAAG
>RDXK01000157.1 GCA_004292605.1 Bacteroidota bacterium | reverse complement strand
TAACTTTACACATCATTCTCACACATTGGAAAAATTAGTTATAATACCTACCTACAATGAACGCGAAAACATTGTGGCCATGTTGCATACCGTTTTTGGCATGCAGCAGGGTTATCATGTATTGGTAGTAGACGATGGCAGCCCAGATGGTACCGCCGCATTGGTAAAGGAATTAATGCAGCAATACGTAGGACAATTGTTTATAGAAGAACGCAGAGGAAAGCTAGGTCTAGGAACCGCTTATATACACGGTTTTAAATGGGCATTGAAAAAAGGCTACCAATTTATTTTTGAAATGGATGCCGATTTTTCCCACAATCCTAAAGATTTAGAACGCCTGTATGATGCTTGCAAACATGGCGTGGCCGATGTAGCAGTAGGTAGCCGATATGTACCGGGCGGCAACATTGAAAACTGGCCTTGGGATAGGCATTTGTATAGCAGAGGTGGTGCCTTGTATACCAAACTCATTACTTGGATGCCCGTAAACGACCCTACGGCAGGTTTTGTGTGCTACACCCATAAAGTATTGCAAACACTCAATTTTGACGAAATAAAATTTGTAGGCTACGCCTTTCAAATAGAAATGAAATTTGCCTGCTGGAAACTTGGTTTTAACATTGCCGAAGTACCTATTGTTTTTCAAGATAGAAAAGTGGGTGTAAGCAAAATGAACAGCGGTATTATTAAGGAAGGTGTTTGGGGTGTATTGAAAATTCAGTGGGCTAGCTTGTTTAAAAATTACCGACGAAAAGTAAGTACGGGTAACGCAACCACTCAAACCACTTCCCTATCCTAGTATGAAATACTATGTAATTGCCGGCGAAGCCAGTGGCGACTTACACGGTGCCAATTTGCTGAAACACTTATACGCATTGGATGTACAGGCGGAGATACGCTGCTGGGGTGGCGATAAAATGCAACACACCGGGGCCACATTAGTAAAGCATTTTAGAGATTTGGCATTTATGGGTTTTACCGAAGTGCTAAAAAACCTGCCCACTATCCTACGCAATATGGCTTTTTGCAAGCAGGATATTGTACAGTTTGCACCAGATGTTTTGGTATTGGTAGATTATCCTGGTTTTAACCTGCGTATTGCCAACTGGGCCAAAACGCAAGGTATACGGGTGGTGTATTATATAGCTCCACAAGTTTGGGCATGGAAACCTAACCGTGTAAAAGCTATGAAGCAAAGCATATATGAATTGCTTACCATATTACCTTTTGAAACAAATTACTTTAAAAACCAATGGAACTGGGCGGTTACCTATGTGGGTCACCCATTGGTACAGGTAGTAAAGGAAGCCAAGCAAACTACGCCAACATCCTTATCCACCAAACCCATCATAGCAGTATTACCCGGCAGTAGAAAGCAAGAAATTTCCAAGAAATTACCCATCATGCTAGCCGTGGCAAAGCATTTTACCAATTATCAATTTATAGTGGCCAAAGCACCTGGATTAGATGATAGTTTTTATGAACCATTTATGCTAGGCTATAGCAATGTTACCACTGTAAGCAACCAAACCTATGCCTTACTCATGCAAAGTTCCGCAGCACTGGTAACCAGCGGTACGGCCACGCTGGAAACGGCGTTATTTAAAGTACCACAAATAGTTTGCTATAAAACAAGTTCCATAAGCTACGAAATAGGTAAACGATTGATAAAAATTCCTTACATATCGTTGGTAAACCTCATTATGAACCAGCTAGTGGTGAAGGAACTTATTCAGCATGCATTAACCGAGGAGAATATTACTAAAGAACTTTCCCAATTATTGAATAATCAAGCGTACCAACAGGAAGTGCTACAGAAATACGATGCATTGGAGCAAAATTTACTGCAAGATGTAGACGCTAGTTTGCTGGCCGCCCAGCGAGTGGTAAACGCTGCACAAACCTTAACTAGTTAGGAATTTTCGCCACCAATAGCCACTTTCCTTAATGGTGCGTTGCAAACTATTAAAATCTACATGTACCAAACCAAACCTTGCTTTTATACCAAAAGCCCATTCAAAATTATCGGTTAGCGTCCATGCTACATAACCCGATATTTTTACACCTTCTTGTTTCAGTTTTAGCATGACTTGCAAATGCGATTCAAAGTATGCAATACGTTCCGCATCGTTTATACCATTTTTGGTAAGTGTATCTTTAAAACAGGCCCCGTTTTCTGTAATCCAAATATTTTTTACACTGCCGTGTTTCCAAACGGTTTTTACCACTTTCTGCAAACCCTGTGGATATATTTCCCAGCCTAACTGCGTGGCAGGCCTACCACGTTTTTTTGCACCAACAGCCAATACGTTGATATGTGGTATAAACGCACTATGCTTTACCGTAAGTGGAAAATAATACTGTATGCCTACAAAATCGGGTTTGGCCTGGTACGCATTGGTATATTTCCAAGTTTTGTTATGTGTGGCTAGTTTTTCCATAAAAACGCCACCATCATCTAGCGGTAAACCCTTACCTAGTAAAGGTTCTAGAAATAATTTGTTCAGCCAAGCATCGGCTCGTTTTACCGCCGCTACATCTAACATATCATCGGTAAAAGCATGCACATCACTCATAGAAAATGTGGTACCTATTTGTGCCCCGCTGGTATGCTGCTGTAATATTTCAATACCTAAACTTTGGCATAACAATGCATTGTGCACTGCGGGGAAAAAATGAGCCGTGCCTGTTTTGCCAGGGGCATGTTTGCCTAGCATATACCCCAAGCTGGTGAAACCCATGGGCTCGTTTAGCACTAGCCAATAAGGCACTTTATGTCCATACTCAGTGGCACAAAACTGTGTGTATTTTTGAAACCATCTAGGCATTTTATAACTCGTCCATCCACCCTGTTTTTCCAACGCTAAAGGCAAATCCCAGTGGTAAAGGGTTACCATCGGTATCATATCCATTTGTAGTATGGCATCTATTAAATGATGATAAAACTGAACGCCTGCTTTATTCGCCCGTCCCGTACCTTCCGGAAAAAGGCGACTCCAAGCTATAGAAATACGAAAAACCTTGAACCCAAGTGCTTTTGCCAGCAAAATATCATCTCGAAATCGGTAATAGAAAAGTGGCGTGGTTTGGGTGCTAGTACCATCGGCCGTGGAAAGAATTTTTTTGGAAAAACTATCCCAAATACTCGCCTGTTTTCCATCGGTAAAAATAGCCCCTTCGTTTTGCGGAGCACTAGTGGCCACACCCCATAAAAAATTGGAACCAAATTGCGATGCAGATAATGCCATAATACATGGCAAAAGTGCAGTAGCCAATGTTACGGCAATATTATGTTTGTATTACTATAGCCAATAATAGGCAGCTATGGCCGCGGCAGATAGCACAGAAAGTATGCCTACTATTATCCAAAATTGTTGGTGCTGTATAGGTGTTTCCTCATCGGAACTACCCTGTAAATCTATGCTATTATGTACTGTATCGCCTATACGAACATCATGCCCTAAACCCTGTGGTGATATACGTTCTACCGATACAGGCGGTAAAAAATCGTTGGTGTTATAAGCTGGTGCAAAACTGTAGGTATTGGCCATTTCCTTGGTTAAAGTACCAATGGGTAAAAAGGAAAAACTACCCTTAGCATCTAGCTGCTGCTTGCTTTGGTACAGCCATTCGTTAAAATTATTTTGGGTGGTAGCTTCATCGGCCCCAGTGTGTTCTACCAAAAAATCAATGAGGTTTTGGTCGGCAGGTTCTTGCTCCATCGTATACCGTATTACATAGTGCGGAGCAATGAGTTTTTTGTTTACAAACTCTAACCTTGCGGGCAAAAGTTCCATGTATAAAGTACCAATACCTGGAAGAGATAATTTTTGTTGGTACAATAAATACTGAAATAGCAAACTTACCTGCATAGCAATTATTTAAACGAATATACAATGCCGCCCATAATATTGGTGCCTAAGGCTGGCAAAGAATGCCAACGTTGGTATCGATTGTTCAGCAAATTATTGGCTTGTAACCAAACACTCCATTTGGGCATAAAATTATAGTTAGCTCCTAGGTTCCATATAAGTGCCGCGGGCAATTTTTGCTCTTGGTTTTGATTGTTTTTATACAACGCACCATCCCAAAAATGTAGTTGTGAGTTTACTTGCAAGCCAGGTAATACCCACCATTTGGTTTGTGCACTAAGCTCTATAGGTAGTAAGCCCCAAGCGGCGGCTTCACTATTCCGCTGAAAATCGGTTAGGGTAATGCCCACACCCGCTTCCAACTTTTGCTGTAATGTGTAATGTATTTCGCCCTTTAAACGTAGTGCTTGCAGCGTATTAGCAAATACGGCTTGCAACTGATGCATTTTTTGCGTATTGTTTAGCCATAAAACTGCTTGCTGCATACTATGGTAAGCCACGCTAGCTTGGGCGTTTACATGTTTATTCAATACCGCTTTTACCCCTACATAATACCTATTGTCAATAGTATTTTGTGCGGTTTCAATAGGATTCAAAAATGGATTGATACCCGCTAAATTTCGATAGCTATTTAGAGTTACGGCGCCTTGTGCTCCAGCAAGTGCCGTAAGCGGTGTGCTGCCGATGGGGTGCTGCAATTTCACTTGTGGTAACCAATACAAGGTATTATTGGTAAAGGTGGGCTGCACACCCACATAAATGCTCGCTTTTTTCCTAGTAAACTGGTAACCCGGCTGTATAGTTACTATACTATTGGTGAATGTAGTATTGGCGGTAAGCATGGCCCATTGGCCACCCAATTCAAAATGTACGGTACTGTTACTATTGAGTAATTTGGTAAAGGGTAAAGCCGCTTGTATGGTATGTTCTCGGTTACTAAAATTATCGCTAAACAAAGTATACTTTAGTTTAGTATGGGTAGCAATACCGGAATTATTAGGCCTTTGTGAGATAAGCTCCCAACCTGCCTGCAATGTGGTAAAATTTCGTTGCAAACTATCCTTATTGCCAATAAAATTATTGGCAATACCGTATTGGTTTTGGGCGGTACGCTCCCAGCCTGCGGTAACGCTGTTTTTAAATTGGCTTCCTTGCCATACACCCGTGGCTTGTACATAGGTTTTAGCAAATTCTTGTAAATTGATACTACCCGTATTTTGTGTATGCCCCAGCTGAATACCTACAAATTGTTTCTGCAAACTACCGGTGCTAAACGCAGCTTCCGCAAACGGTGTTTGAAAATTTCCGTAGCCTACTTTTATATATTGTGAATTTTCCCAAACCGAACTAGTATCTACAAATAACTGCAATGGCTGTATACTAGCTGGCAAAAAACTAAATACCAAGTTTTGGTTAGGAATTACATAGGCCAAGTTAGGTTTTTTAATGCTAGCGGCTATAGGTGCAGCACCAAAATTTAGTTTGGTAGCGGGTAATAAATTGGGTTTGTAGGCCGATGTAATTAGAACATTTTTAGTAGGCAAAGTATCCATTTCATCAGTCCGTGTGCTAGGTGGTGGCGTGGTGGGCAAAGCCTTTACCACCGTGGTTCTGGCGGGTTTGGGCTTGGCACGTTTTGCTCGGCGCTGGGCTTGTGCAGCGTTATTGGCTACCAAGGCCCATAAAAGTATAGTTACCGCTATTTTGTACATGTTATTTTATTTTTGATTGGTTAGCTTTTTGGTTTTGAATAGCTAGCAATTTTCTTTGGGCTTCCTCCTTTAGTGCTGGTATATCCGCATTGTCTACCACACTTTTTAGCGTAGCCTCAGCATTAAAAAAATCTTGTTGTAAACCGTAAATCTCTCCTAATAAAATATAGCTTTTGGTAATCCAATACGGGTAGCTACCGGCTTTATTAATTACTTCAAACGCCGCTTTTTCCGCTTCTGGTAATTTTTGATCGGCCACTAATAATTCAGCAATAGTATAGCGAGCTTCCGCACTGTATTCATTTTTACCTAATGCTATTACTTGTTTAAATTGTGCTATAGCTTCGGCACGCTGATTATTGATTTGAAAAGCTTTCGCTAACACCATTTGGGCAAGTATTTTTTCATCGGTAGTAAGCGTAGTTTGTGCTAGTAATTCTTTGGCATTGGGTACTGCATCACCCATTTTCTGTAATTTATATTGTGCCCTTAATAACCCACGCATGGCTTCTATTTTATTAGCGGGTACTTGTGCTTGCTGCTTTAATTGTGTAAAATAAATTTCGGCTTGGGCATAATCTGCTTTTTCAAAATAATAGGTTCTGGCTACTGCTAATAAACTAGGTTCTACGTATTGGTTCGGTGCTTTCTCTATCACTTGTTGGTAACGGTATACGGCACTATCCCACTGTTTTTCCTTGTACCAATAATTGGCCATGGAATAGTTTACAGGTAACACATATTTACCATTCGGAAACTGTTGTAAATATTGAATGGCTTCGGCATAAACAGCATTATTCACACCCACATTCCATCTTTTAGCCAACACGGTGTAGGTTAACGAATCAGCCGATTCAGTGGAAACTTTCTCCCCTACTTTTTGCATAAATGCAAGGTAAGCTTGGGTATTTTGTTGCTCTAGGTAAATGCTTTTCATATACTCTATAGCATCGTTTCGTTCAGTGGTATTGGGGTATTTTTCTAGCAATACATTAAACGCTTCTAAGGCTAAATCGTTTTTATTCAAATTGAACAAACACACACCCCGTTTAAAGGCAATAGTAGGTAGCCAGGGCTGACTGTTTTTTTCCGCCTGCATTTCCTGCAAGGTTTGTAAGGCATTTTCGTATTGTTCTAAAAACAACTGCGTATTTACTTTTTCTAGTTGTGCATTTAGCCTAAACTTACTGCCCGCATAGCTTTGCAAGAGTTTGTTGAGCAAAGCAATTTTCTCGGTCAATTTCTCCTGTGCACCACGTATAATGGCTTGCTGAAATACGGCATAGTCGGTATAATTTCCGCTACTATTCGCTAGTTCTTGGTATATAGCAAAAGCCTTTGCGTACTGTTTGTTCATAAACAATGCATCTGCCAAACGTGCCGTAACATCCTGATTAAATTCTGAAGCATTGCTATTTACAGGTTCGGCCAACCGCTGAAAAATGGGTTGAGCACTTGGGTATTGTTTCAATTGAAACCAAGAAAATCCTTTGTTATACAGAGCGTATTTTTTATCAAAACTGCCTTGTTCATTGGGCTTGTCTAAAAACCTATCTGCGTAATAAATAGCACTATCGTATACACCTAATCTTGCTTGTATTTCAGATTTCACAAAGCATACACCTGCTTGGGTTTGGGCCGCCCATGGCTGCTGATACAGTTGGTTTAACAAAGTATCCGCCGCATGTAATTTACCATCACTCAATAATTCTGTAGCACGGCCAAAAGCTGCTGTAGCATACGCTTTGTAGGCTACTTCGGTTTTTTCCTCTAGCTGGGTAAATACATCTATCGCCTCTTGGTAATTATTAATTTGTGCCAACAATAACAACTGTATTTGCTGGGCTTCTTTTTTGTAGGCCGATGTAGGATAGGATTTTAAAAAGTTTTGCATGCTTTGTAAAGCCACATCGTTAAAGCCAATATCGTAGCTCAACTTGGCATAATGGAAACTCGCTATTTGCTGCTGTAGCTTGTTGTTACTATTGTTAGCACAGAACAAAAAAGCGTTTCTGGCACTCGGTTTATCGTTTACCTGTAAAAAAGCATCTGCCAATAAATACATGCTATTTTGTGCCAAACTATCGGTTCCATTACTTAGCTCCTTAAAACCCGTAATGGCTTTGTTCCATTGCTTGGCTTGGTAATAGCAATAACTAAGTTCATACAAATCTTCCTTGCGTACAGTGGGTGTTTGCTGCACATAATTTTCTAGTAAAGGCAGTGCTTTATCAAATGCTTTATTTTCAAAATATATATGCCCCGCCAGTTGCTGTAATTGTAGCTGATAGTACTGCCCTCCTTTGTTTATTTTATCGTTGGCATAGGCCAAGGCATCGTTCGGTTTTCTTTGAAAATACAGGAGTTGAGCAATATAATACGGCACAATGTTTTTATAGGCAGGTTCGTTTTGCACTATGTCGAAAGCTTGCTGTGCCTTACCATAATTCTTTTTATAAAATTGAATAAACCCGTAATAATAATTGGCATCTATATAGTAGTTGCTCTCTTGTATTTGACGTATCCCATCTAACAAAGCCAAACTACTATCCCATTTATTTTCCGTAAAAAAAATATAGGCTTTATGAAAGCGAACAGTGGCAATTTGGTTGTTGGCAATTTGAGATAGCGTAAGCTGCTGATAATATTGTTTTGCTTCAGAAAATTGTTTACGACCAAAACTATAATTACCTAATTCAAACAATAGTTGCTGCTTGGTGGCTTGTGTTTGTAGTTGCGGAAGCAATGCATCGCAACGCTGTTTAGCACCGGGTACATTTTGTTGCAATTCTATTAATTGTGGATAAACAAGTACGGCTTCCTGTTCAAAATTTTGCAAGTTGCTAGCCTGTACAGGTAGCTGCTGAAACATCCGGTAGGCTGCACTATACTGGCCACTATTAAACAAACTGATAGCTTGATGTACGGTGGCATTAGGCGCCGTAAACTGTGCCCAACTAAAACTATGAACGAAAAGTATAATAAGGAGCGATAAATATTTTTTATGTGGCATGCTTGGCAAATTAGTACTAAGGTAAAATCGCTGCAAGGTGAATGGTGGTTTAGCTTTGTAATGTGGAAAAACAAACGCACTATACACGGTTTAGCACAAAACGTGCACAACCCATAAAACCTTTATAAGTTTATGTTAAAAAATGTACAGCAGCACTACACAAATACGCGTTAGATATGCCGAGACCGACCAAATGAAAGTGGTTTACTATGGTAATTATGCCACCTATTTTGAAGTAGGCCGGGTAGAACTACTACGTGGCCTCGGCTTTACCTACAAAGCCATGGAAGATGAAGGCATTATAATGCCCGTGGTACAAATGAGTTTACAATATATACGCAGTGCCAAGTACGATGATTTGTTAACCATTGTAAGTTCCATACCCAAATTACCCACCGATCATTCCATCACATTTCACCAGCAAGTATTGAACGAAGCGGGAAAACTACTTACCACCGGGGAAGTAACGTTGTATTTTCTAGAAGCCGCTACCTACCAAAAGCTACCCATGCCTAGCTATTTAATGGATGTGCTGAACCCACATTACGTATAAAACAATCCCGTATTAACACTTGTAATACAAGCAAATATTTTATTCATGGTTTCCACTGCTGCTATTATAACTATTGGTAACGAATTATTGATTGGCCAAATTGTAGATACCAATAGTGCCTACATTGGTCAGCAACTTACCCAGTTAGGTATAGATGTAAAAACAAGATTGGCCGTGGGTGATACGGCCGATGATATAACCCATGCTTTACAGCAAACCGAAGGCAAGTACCAAGTAGTAATACTTACGGGTGGTTTGGGCCCCACTGCGGATGATGTAACCAAACCTTTGCTAAACAACTATTTTGGAGGCCAAATGGTGCTGCACACACCTACGCTAACACATTTGGAACATATTTTTGCCCATGTTTTAAAACGTCCGATGATAGAGCGGAATCGGCTACAAGCCATGGTTCCCAGTGCTTGCGAAGTGATGATGAACGATGTAGGTACCGCACCTGGAATGCGTTTTTACCGCAACGGCACCTATTTTTTCTCCCTGCCTGGTGTACCATTTGAAATGCAATTTTTAATGACGAACCGTGTACTGCCTTTTTTAAAAGAACAACGGATAGGCACAGAAATTCTACATAAAACCTTACTGGTTCAAGGTATAGGCGAAAGCTTTTTGGCAGATGAGTTGGTTGAATTTGAACAACAGCTACCCAAGCCAATATCGCTGGCCTATTTACCAAATCATGGATTGATACGACTTCGATTAACAGGCAAATTTGAGCAAAAAAATAGCAGCAACACCGCTTTGCTAGAGCAACAGTATCAGCAGCTACGCAGCCAAGTACAGCGATATTTTGTGGCCGATGGTGATGTTAGTTTACAAAAAGTAGTCACCGATGTATTGTTGAAATACGGAAAAACCATGTGTACCGCAGAAAGCTGTACAGGCGGTTTTATAGCTAGTAATATTACCCAAGTGGCAGGCTCATCGGCCTATTACAATGGTAGTGTGGTTTGCTATAGCAATAATGTAAAACAGCAGGTATTACAAGTGCCGGAAGCTATGCTTGCACAGCACGGCGCCGTAAGCGAGCCAGTGGTAAAGCAGCTGGCAGAACAGGTACGTATATTGCTCGATAGCGATTATAGCATAGCGGTTTCGGGTATTATGGGCCCTGATGGTGGCACACCTGAAAAGCCTGTAGGTACGGTTTGGGTAGCAGTAAGTTCCTCCAGCCAAACCATGACCCATCAGTTCCATGCCCGCTTTTCCAGAGCAAAAAACATTGAATTAACCGCCCAATTTGCCTTTGGTATGTTAAGAAAACTGCTATTGAAAGAAATGGTAAATTAAACAAACGTAGTTTCAATTCATGTACATTTGCGGCACTTATAAAAACGAATGTTTGTTAACAAATTTGTAGGCTCTCAGCCTTAACAAATTAAAATGAGAATAGTATGGCATTGGTAGATTTAGTAATGCCCAAAATGGGCGAAAGCATAATGGAAGCCACTATTTTAAAGTGGACAAAAAACGTAGGAGATGCTATAGCAATGGATGAAACTTTGCTAGAAATAGCTACAGATAAGGTAGATAGTGAAGTACCTAGCACTACCGCAGGTGTTTTAGCCGAAATATTGTTTCAAGTGAACGATGTGGTGCCCATAGGTACCATTATAGCCCGTGTGGAAACAGCTGCTGCCGCCACTGCTGCACCTGCCGCAAGTGCACCTGCACCCGTGGTGGAAGCGGTGCCTGAAGTGCCTTTTATGCCAGCCGCCCCTGCTTCACCAGCTGCCAATACATCCGCGGGTACCAATACTTTTTATTCGCCGCTAGTGCTCAATATTGCCGCAACAGAAAATATTAGCATGGCAGAATTAGCTACCATAGCAGGCACAGGTAATGAAGGCCGTGTAACGAAAAAAGACATATTAGCCTATGTAGCCCAGCGTAAGCAAGCTCCAGCAGTGGCGTCTACACCTACTCCAGCTGCCGCCGCACCCGTGGCTGTAGCCAATACCACGCCAGCCGTAACTACCAAGCCAGTAAGTGTGGAAGCAAAAGTGTATGAGGGTAATGTAGAAATTATTGAAATGGATAGAATGCGTAAACTCATTGCCAAACACATGGTAGATAGTAAGCATATCAGTCCGCACGTAACCAGTTTTGCCGAAGCCGATGTAACCAATATGGTGGTTTGGCGAAACAAAGTAAAAGATGAATTTGAGCGTAGAGAAGGTACAAAAATCACTTTCACACCGCTATTTATAGATTGTATCACACGAGTGATTAAGCGTTTTCCGTTTATCAACTGCTCTATTGATGGTGATAATATCATTTTGAAAAAAGATATCAATATTGGCATGGCTACGGCTTTACCAAGCGGAAACCTGATAGTGCCCGTAATAAAAAATGCCGATTATTTAAACTTAGTGGGTTTAAGTAAACAAGTAAATACGTTAGCCAATAACGCCCGTAAAAACAAGCTAAAGCCCGATGATACAGCACAAGGCACTTTTACGCTAACCAATGTAGGCACCTTTGGTAGCTTAATGGGAACGCCTATCATTAACCAACCGCAAGTGGCAATAATGGCCGTGGGCGCCATTAAAAAACGCCCGGTGGTAATAGAAACGCCTTTGGGAGATACTATTGGCATTAGGCATATGATGTACCTGAGTTTGAGTTACGACCATAGAATAGTAGACGGCAGTATTGGCGCTAGTTTTTTAACTGAGGTAGCCAAGGAATTTGAAAACTGGGATGTAAACAGAGAGTGGTAATGGCTAAAACAACATTTTCTCTAGCATATAAAGCCATCGTATTGATGGCTTTTGTTTTCTGCCAGCAAGCGAATGCCCAGCAGTTTACCGATTTAGGTACATGGCAAACCATTAACGTAAGAAGCGATATTAGCAATAAATGGAGCTTTTTTGTGGAGGCACAATTAAGAAGTCTTTCTTTTTATAACAATTTTCATTACTACGAATACAAAGGCGGTATTAACTATCAACTGCATAAAAACCTAGGTATAATGGTGGGTTTGGGCGATTATAATACATACAGCCCCGGCGGAAATTTTAAAACTCCCAAGCAAAATGCGGAATTACGTAGTTGGTTTCAGGTTACGGTAAAGCAACCCTTAAATGCCGTTACGCTAGAGCATAGGTACCGTGCCGAACAGCGATTTACATCGGCAGGTTATAGAAATAGGTTTCGCTATAGGGTGCAGCTAACGGCACCATTGGCCCGCCATAATAAATACAAACCCTTTTGGTATGTAGGCAATGAGATTTTTGTAACCGACAGAGAACCCATGTTTGAAAGAAACCGTTTGGCAGCAGGCATAGGTGCCAAACTTACCGGTAACCACACGGTACAAGTGGGATTTTTAAACCAAATCGACTATCGGGTAAACGATGAAATTGGTCGTAATTTTCTTCAAATCAGTTGGTTAATTAATGTTGATTTTCGTCAGTTAAAGCAAGATTACAGCACCAATACAGATTAACAAAAACCCTAACATTTTAACGGGGTTTAAAGCGAACTTAATTTACTGAAATAATTGGGTTACCTTACTTTGCAAGTATGCGTGTACTGCTTTGGGTAATTCGATTGGCTATTTTTTGGGTGCTGCCTTTTACCGGTATTGCCCAGCGGACTATACAGTTACCCGTCAATAGCAGCATTGGTTTACAAACACAGCTAGCATATGAAATGGCTTTACAGCCAAGATGGCAAGCCGGCACGGAGTTTACTGCAAAAACATGGGGGCTAACCCAACAAGGATTTTATGCCGATGCTAAACTGTATGCTGCATTTTTATTGTCGCCCACCGCTACCCTTCGGGCGGGTTTTACACGGGTGCAAGTACACACTGTACAAAATAAGCAGTGGTTTGCGGGCCAGCCGGAAGAAGAAAACCGATTTTGGTTACAAGGATTATTGGCAGCACCTGTGGGGAAATTATGGATCAACAATAGATACACAGCGGAAGCCCGCTGGCTCGATAATGAGTTTTTGAATTATCGATTTAGATACCAAATTAGTACCCAAATAAATTTACAAAATAGGTATACCACGCCGGAACCTTGGAAACTAGCATTATCGAACGAAGTGTTTTTTATGCCCAGCACACGTGTACCTTTTGAAAGAAATTTAGTACAAATTGGTTTGGTAAAACCTATGCAGAAACTCCAAATAGGTGGTTTTTGGGTATTTGAACAATTTTTTCATGAACAACACCCCTACCAAAAAAGCTTTTTACAAATTCAACTATTGGTTCGTCCGTTTCAGCGAAATGCCTTGGTAGCTATGCCCATTCATTAGCCTGAAAGTATGGAGGTTATTACGCATTTTTGCGGTATGACTTTGTTAGAAAAAGACGCAAAATATATTTGGCATCCGTTTACGGCCCAGAAAAATATGCCCTATCCTATTGCTATTACGCATGGCAAGGATTCTTGGCTATTTGATGAGCAAGGTAATGGATACATTGATGCCATCAGCAGCTGGTGGGTAACCATACATGGCCACGCTAATGAAACCATAGCAAAAGCTATTTACCAGCAAGCGATGGCTATAGAGCAAGTGATTTTTGCTGGCTTTACACATGCACCGGCGGTACAATTAGCTGAAGCATTATTGCCTTTACTGCCAGGCAATATGCATAAAATATTTTATAGCGATAACGGTAGTACCAGTACCGAAGTAGCCCTAAAGATGGCAGTACAATTTTGGTGGAACAAAGAAGGAAGCCATACAAAAAGAACCAAAATTTTAGCGTTTCATAATAGCTACCACGGCGATACGTTTGGCAGTATGAGTGTAAGCGACCGTAGTGTGTTTACCACACCGTTTGCCCCGTTGTTTTTCGATGTGGTTTTTATACCCACACCCAAGGCCGACAACCTAGCCGAAACCATTGCCACCATTACGGAACACGCTACTGAGTTGGCTGCATTTATTTATGAGCCATTGGTGCAAGGTGCAGGTGGCATTCAAATGTATGAGGCCGAGTTACTAAACCAAATTTTGGAGCATTGTAAAAGCTTTGAAATGATATGTATTGCAGATGAAGTGATGACTGGTTTTGGCAGAACGGGTACCATGTTTGCTAGCGAACAGTTGACCGCAAAGCCTGATATTATTTGTCTGTCAAAAGGCCTTACAGGCGGCACCATGGCCCTAGGTATCACCGCTTGTAAACAATTTATTTACGATGCTTTTGTGAGCGATGATGCCACAAAAACATTTTTTCACGGGCACTCCTTCACCGCCAATCCACTAGCTTGTACAGCTGCATTTACCAGCTTGCAATTGTTTCAGCAAAACCATTGCTTGGAAAAAATAAAAATTATTACCAGCTGGAACCAACAGTTGATTGCTAACATAACAAACCTTCCAGGCGTAATAAACGCAAGGGTTTTAGGTACTATTGCTGCTTTTGAATTACAACAAAGTAAGAACAACTATTTAAGTTCTATAGCTACCCAAATTACCCAATATGCACTGAGCAAAGGCGTTTTTATAAGGCCGTTAGGTAATACTGTATACATTATGCCACCGTATTGCATTACAAACACTGAGTATGATAAAATAGTGACTGTGTTACTAGAAATAATAAAAGACGGCTATAGGTAGTTTTAAGGTTTG
>RDXK01000087.1 GCA_004292605.1 Bacteroidota bacterium | reverse complement strand
TAAAGGGTGGTATTGTTCTAATCACTTTTCCTTTTACGGATTTAGCTGGTAGTAAACTGCGTCCCGCTGTGGTTTTAGTAGAAAATAATCGCGATGTGACTGTGTGTTTTATTACAAGTCAATTAGCCACCAGAGAGCGTACAGATATCGTACTATTTCCTAATCATTTAAATGGCCTCCGAAAGGAATCATTCATTCGTATAAGCAAGTTGGCCACTTTAGATAAATCACTTGTGCAAGGACTTTTAGGTAGGGTTTCGGCGGCCGATCTATTGCAAATAGATGAAAACTTGAAGCTTTTGTTCCAGATTAAATAATAGGGAAGGCATTAATTTCAATAACCATTTCGTGAGCAGGAACTTAGAACCAGAGAATCGGTACTTTTTATACGTATTCCAAGGTGTTGACCTTTGTTATAACTCTTGTATTAGCTGAAAATATTCTATTCGTCTGAACTCGAATAAGTACTTCTTTTCAATAAAATATTCGTCCGAACACGAATATTTTGTATTTTCGTGTATATTATTCAAGTATGCACGAATTATTCGACAAACTCAAACGCTTCAATTTTTGGGATGGAAATGTTCCAAAACTCGGTTTCGAGCGTACTGACTATTTGCAAAAAGTAGACGGTTTTGTGAATAACCAACTCATAAAAGTAATTGTTGGTCAGCGTAGAACTGGTAAAAGCTATATGCTAAGACAAATAGCCAACCGTTTACTCAAAAATGGAACCCATCCAAGAAATATATTTTACATCAATAAAGAGTATCTGGCATTCGACTTTATTAAAAATTACAAAGATCTTGATACGCTTATACAAGTGTATCAAGAAAAAATGCAACCTGAGGGACGATTTTATCTTTTTATAGACGAAGTGCAAAATGTGGTTGGCTGGGAAAAATTGGTAAACTCCTACGCTCAAGATTTTAGCAATACCTGCGAGATATTTATAAGTGGCTCCAATTCAAAAATGCTGTCGGGCGAATTAGCCACTTTACTGTCGGGCCGATACATAAGTTTTGAAATATTTCCCTTTAGCTACCAGGAATACATCGATTTCTACGGATTAGAACCTAGTAAACCCACCTACCTAACTTATTTACAAACCGGTGGCCTGCCGGAACTCTTTGCTTTGCCTAACGAGGAAACAAAAAGGCAATATGTTTCTTCCGTAAAGGATACAGTGTTACTGAGAGATATTATTCAAAAAAATGCTATAAAAGATCCCAAATTGTTAGAGGATGTGTTTGTGTATTTGGTAAATAACGCTTCAAACTTATTGTCGGTTAACAATATCACCAACTATATGAAAAGCAAAGGGCGAAAAACCAGTTTTGATACCATCTCTAATTATGTAGGATTTATAGAAGATACATTTTTGGTGCACAAAGCACATAGATACGATATAAAAGAAAAGGACACCGTAGCTGGAAATGCTAAGTACTATGCAAACGACTTAGCTTATAAAAATTATCTGTACAGCGGGTTTGGTTATGGCATGGGCTACTTACTAGAAAACTTGGTGTACCTATGCCTTTGCCGAGCTGATTTTGAGGTGTATGTAGGTGTTTTGCCCGATAAAGAAATTGACTTTGTAGCTAAAAAAGCGGATACGGTATTGTATGTACAATGTGCTTATTCCTTGCAGGAGGAGAGTACCTTGGAGCGAGAATTTTCGGCCTTGGAAGCGGTGCCTGACCATTATACAAAACTGGTAGTATCTATGGATGATTTTATACTACCGTCGAGAAATGGAATTTTACATACCCAAGCATGGCAATTAGAGGCGTTCTTAAAACAGATATTACCTTAAT
>RDXK01000156.1 GCA_004292605.1 Bacteroidota bacterium | reverse complement strand
GCGTTTTTAAAGGATACCAACTCCGTAAGTATGGCGTTGCCATTTTCAATGGCAGGATTGGAAATACTAATAGTTTTAGAGCCTTGTGGTGTATCTATCTCTAGCGTAAAATCATCGGATGTATCATTGACATCTTTCATTTTAATAATCTCGGCTTTCTTTTCTAGAAAATCAATCCCTATGTATGCATCTTTTTGAAACAAACGAATTTTTCGCATTTTTTTCATGCTTATGCGGCTGCTGGTAAGGTTGGCCACACAACCATTGTGGAATTCTATTCGAACGTTGGCAATATCCGGTGTATCTGTCATTACCGCTACGCCACTAGCCGACACTTGTTTGATATCGCTTTTTACAATGCTTAAAATAATATCAATATCATGAATCATTAAATCCAAAATCACGCTTACTTCCGTACCTCTAGGGTTAAACTGGGCTAACCTATGCACTTCAATAAACATCGGTTGCAGTTTATGATGTTTGATGGCTTGAAATGCAGGGTTAAAACGCTCCACATGCCCCACTTGCATTTTTACACCCGCCTCTTTTACCATTTGCAGTATTTCCTTGGCCTCCTGCATGGTATTGGCCAAAGGCTTTTCTACAAATACATGTTTTCCTTGCAAAATGGCGGCCTTACATAAGGGGAAATGGTGATTCGTGGGTGCTACTATATCTACCGCATCTACCTTGGCTATTAAATCGGCTAAGTTTTGAAAACGAGGAATGGCAAATTTCTCTTCTACTTCTTGGGCATTGGCATCGTTGGGATCAAAAAAACCCACTACTTGTACATCGGGCATTTGCAACCAACTATTTACGTGAAATTTTCCCAAATGCCCCACGCCAATAATGCCTATTTTAAACATGAATTTCTTTTGCGGTCAAAGATACTTGTTAGCCCTTTACATTGAACGCTAAGGGCCGTGGATAAAGGAGTTTATTTGGCAATATTTTCTTGTTCGTATCCTTCATCTATCAGCCATTGCTTACTATCCGCAGCGGCGGTAGCTAACGCATCGCATCGGTTATTCCACATATTGCTGGCATGGCCCTTTACCCAAAAAAACTCAATGTTAAATGGAGCCGCCACTCGCAAATATTGGCGCCATAAATCAGGATTTTTTTTATCCTTGAATCCTATTTTTTGCCACTTATGTACCCACCCTTTGGAAACGGCATCTACTACATACTTACTATCCGTAAAAATATGTAAGGTACAGCTGGGTACTTTCAAGGCTTGTATGGCGGTTATCACGGCTAATAACTCCATACGATTGTTGGTTGTAAAACGGTAACCTTGGGCTATTTCCTTGGTATGGCTGCCACTTATAAGCACTATGCCAAGGCCACCTGGACCGGGGTTTCCACGACTAGCACCATCCGTATAAATTTGTATAATTTTTTCTGCCATGTATCAAAGTTCGCTATTGAAAAACAGTACGTTTTACGGGTGTGGTAAACGGGTTTAGGTACAAATTATCCAAAGCAATGTAGGTAAGCTTATCAGCAGTTTGGCCACCAAAAATACCTTCCTTAAACGATACGTTTTTACGGGTAGTGGTAGGTATCAGCAGTTTATTTTGGGTAACCTTAGCAATAGATTTTGCAATAAACTCGGCACAATACATGGTGCTATCTGTAGTGAGGTTAAAGTATTTATCAAACTTCATTTTCTCGCCGTACAGTCGTTTTACTTCTTGGTGTAACTCGCTTGTTTGCTCGGCCGATAATTGATATTTGTACAAGCCAATACTTCTCAACTTTTCTGGGTTACAAAAGCTACGCAATGGCTCCCGCATGGTAAAGCCTTGTGGGTTTTCATCGCCCATATATACATGGTATACAAAAGGTGTATCGTTTTCAATAAACACTAAGCCAGCATGACTAAAAGCTTTATCGCTATCGTTAAAATTTCTAAGTCCAGCACTTATTCTATCTAAGCCGCCTCGCTCTATTAAATAGCCGTTTTGTGCCAATGCCACGGTAGAATCTACACTACTCCACCACTGTTGCAAACGCTCCTCTGGGGTACGTATTTTTTGCGGTTCAGTAGCTGTTTGGCAACTTGCTATTAGCAATATAGTCATCGCTATTACTTCAGAAAACGAAAGAATTTTTCTCATGGTGTAAACATAAAAAAAGCCAGCGATTGCCGGCTTTTGGGGAATAAATTTATAGGGAATTATCTACTTATAAACTTCACTGCATCTATGGCTACACCTTCGCTGTTAGGCGCTGTAGTACCACCATTGGTAACAAAATACCTGAAAGCAAATCTACGCTTTAACGGAGCAGGCAAACCCGAAATAGTAACCGTATATTTCGTCCAACTTCCAGGATAAGAACCTGTACCAGATAATACTTGGTTAGGATTAATATCTAACAAAAGCGTACGATAATTACCTACGGCGGTGGCTGTACCTGCATTTGTTAAGGCTGCATCACCTATTTCTACACCCGCATCTAATGGGTTTAATCGAACTTGTAATCTATCTGCAAAATCGGCTGGATTCTTCAGCGTTCTTGTGTAAAATTCTATTTGATCACCATTCTTCATCATGGTTTCTGGCGCAAATAACCAAGCACTAATAGTACCGTTACCTATACAGGCATTGTAGGTACAAATGGTATAATCGGTTCCTGAATACATAGAGCTAAAAGCACCATAACCGTTGATGGTAGTAGCGGTTTTACCCACAGTAACACCAAAAATACCTTGTATCCAACTTTCCGCACCCGCAGGGCGACTGTTGTTTACAATAACCCAACCTCTATCTACTGCGTTTTGCACCGTATCAAACTCTTCCGACCATGAGTAGTTAGGAGCTTCTTGAATAGTTTCTTCTCTTTTGCAAGATGTAAATACCGATGCAGCACAAACTGCACTTAACAACACATATTGAACTAAATTTTTTTTCATTCTATTATTAGTTATAATACAAATTAAATATGAAGCTTCTATTTGGATGAAATGTAGCTAACTCTATCTACACCCACTACGCCACCTAAACCAACGGCATCGGGGCCAGCACCTTCTACAAAATAACGTATCGCAAAACGGCCAGTAGTGGGCTGAGCTAAACCAGCTACAGTGGCTTCAAACCTTGTCCACTCCACTGGGAAAGAACCATTGGGTGCTTGGGCAATACCACCTGGGCGGTAAGCTTCGGCATAGCCAGCATTGATATCAAGAATATTCAATGTAAAATCACCTGCACTTCTTCCACTTCCACAATTCAAGGTGTTAGATGGATTTAAACGCACCTGCAAACGGTTTACTCTATCGGTAGAATCGCCTGGCAAACCTTGTATACCTACTAAAGCGGCACGGGTAAAAAATACAATTTTATCGCCGTTTTTCATAGTTACGGTAGGAGAAACAGCCCAATTACTTGCTACTGCATCACCAGTTCCAGTAGTTTGGAAAGAATCTACGGCAATATAACCAGTAGCCGTTCCACGAGAAGAATACGCAGGGAATGAAAAACCTTGCTGCCAATTAGAAGGACCAATATCTGAACTACGATTAATAAAACGCCATCCACGTGCGTGGGCACTGCCAATGGTATCAAACTCTTCCACAAAACTTTGGTCGGGCACTGCCGCAGGCTGTACTAAATATGCATCGTTTACACATGATGTAAGTAAGGCACAAGAAACACTAGTAACCAAAAATGATTTCAGTAGATTTTTTCTCATAAACACTCAACGGTTAATTGTATTTTGGTTCGAAATGATGGGTGAAAATAGTAAAAAAACTGTTAATTAAAAAAAATGTTAACGTCTGTTACCAAAAAAATTGTAATACACCCCACATATTTTCCACAAAAATGATGTGAAGCCTATTTTACACCCATTTCCTGTATTTATATTCCCAAAAAACTACCGCCCGTTACACTTGAAAAACGCCGGTTTTTAACGGTTCTATATGTGGGTTATGGTTAGCAGCGGAAATACCTTGCGATATCCAGGTTCTTGTATCCTGCGGGTCGATGATGGCATCTACCCAAAGCCTGGCCGCTGCATAATACGGCGAGGTTTGGGTTTCGTATTGAGCTTTAATGGTATCTAACAGTTCTTTTTCCCTGGCTCCATCCGCCTCCAAACCCTTTGCTTTCATAGCGGCTACCTGTATTTGTAACAATGTTTTAGCGGCTTGTTCGCCACCCATTACCGCAATTTTTGCACTTGGCCAAGCTACTATCAAACGAGGATCGTACGCTTTACCACACATGGCATAGTTACCAGCGCCAAAACTATTGCCGGTAATAATGGTAAACTTGGGTACCACGGAATTAGCCACAACATTCACAAGTTTTGCACCATCTTTAATAATACCGGCGTGTTCACTACGACTACCCACCATAAAACCAGTAACATCCTGTAAAAAAACCAAGGGAATTTTCTTTTGGTTACAGTTTAAAATAAACCGAGCAGCTTTATCGGCACTATCATTATAAATAACACCACCCAACTGCATTTCGCCTTTTTTATTTTTTACTATGGTACGCTGATTGGCCACTACCCCTACCGCCCAGCCATCTATACGGGCATACCCGCAAACAATGGTTTTACCATAATCGGCTTTAAACTCATCAAAGCTATCCGCATCCACCAAACTTTCTAGCAATTGCTTTACATCGTAAGTTTTAGCGTTATTTACGGGCATACAACTGTACAAATTATCCAAACCCAATTTGGGCTGTATGCTTTCTGTGCGGTTAAAGTGGGCATAAGTGTGCGGACCTAATTTGGCCATCATTTTTCGGATATGAGAAAGACATTCCTGTTCGGTATCAAACTTATAATCGGCAATACCAGATATTTCCGTGTGGGTTACGGCCCCACCCAAGGTTTCATTGTCGATATTTTCCCCAATGGCGGCCTTAACTAAATAGCTTCCCGCTAAAAAAATACTTCCATTGCCGGTAACCATCAAGGTTTCATCGCTCATAATAGGTAGGTACGCTCCTCCTGCTACACAAGCACCCATCACCGCTGCTATTTGGGTAATACCCATCGCACTCATTTTGGCATTGTTTCTAAAAATTCTACCAAAATGCTCTTTATCAGGAAAAATTTCGTCTTGCATGGGCAAATACACACCCGCACTATCCACCAAATAAATAATAGGCAGATAATTTTCCATGGCTATTTCCTGCAAGCGTAGGTTTTTTTTACCCGAAATAGGAAACCAAGCTCCGGCTTTCACGGTTTGATCGTTAGCCACTACTATACATTGGCGGCCACTAACATGGGCTATGCCCGCCACGGTACCGCCTGCGGGGCAGCCACCCTGTTCGGCATACATATCAAAACCCGCAAATGCACCAATTTCTATAAAGGGTTGATCGGCATCTATCAAAAATTGTATACGTTCTCTTGCCGTAAGCTTATTGCGTTCGTGCTGTTTTTCTATAGATTTTTTTCCACCACCTAGGTGTATTTTGGCTAAATGTTGTTTTGTTTTACTTACTAACAGCTTCATCCAATCTTCATTCTGCAATAGCTCCAACGACATAGTTAAAAGTTGTGGAGCAAATATAAACTAACAGTTGTAAGTTTTTTAGAATTATAACAGTGTTTTCAATTTTGCCACTACCTCATCTATTTCTGCCAGCGTATTATTTTTTGAAAATGAAAAACGAACCGTTACTTGGTTCGGGTTATTGTTAATGGCACGTATTACATGGCTGCCAGCATCGGCACCGCTAGTGCAGGCACTACCACCGCTAGCACAGATATGATTGATATCTAAATTGAATAATAAAAACTCGCTTTTTTCTGTTTTGGGAAAACTTACGCTAAGCACCGTGTACAGGCTATTGCCAAACACATCGCCATTAAAAGCCACTCCCGGAATTTCGGCTTTCAACTGCTCCGCCATGTGTTTTTTTAGCGATAAAATATAGGCTTTATCGGCCTCGTAATGGTCGGTAGCCAATTGTAACGCTTTGGCGAAGCCCACAATGCCGTACAAATTTTCGGTACCAGCCCGCATATTGCGTTCCTGACTGCCACCATGTATAAACGGTTTTATTTTTACGTTCTCATTTACATACAAAATTCCCACACCTTTAGGCCCGTGAAATTTATGTCCAGCACCGGTAATAAAATGCACCGGTGTGTTGCGTAAATCGAACGGAAAATGGCCCACAGTTTGCACCGTATCGCTATGGAAAATGGCTTTGTATTTTTTGCAAATATTACCTACCTCGTGTAGGTTTAAACAGTTACCTATTTCATTGTTGGCGTGCATTAAAGTAACCAAGCATTTCTCCTTACTTTCTGCCAATATACTTTCAAGATGAGCCAAATTTACATGACCGTTCTCCGTGAGTTTCACATAGCTCACCTCTGCCTCGCCGTTATGCTTTAGAAACTCTACAGTGTGTAGCGTAGCATGGTGTTCTATCACGGAAGAAATGATGTGCTTGCACCCAAGTTCCCGCACGCTAGCCATAATAGCGGTATTGCTACTTTCGGTTCCGCCACTGGTAAAAAATATTTCTGCTGGGTGGGCGTTTAAAATTTTTGCTACGGTTTTACGTGCATTTTCTACGGCCAAACGGCTTTCGCGGCCATAGCTGTAAATACTTGATGGGTTCCCAAACTGCTCCGTTAAATAAGGCATCATTGCTTCTAAAACAGTAGCATCTAAAGGTGTGGTAGCGGCATTATCTAAGTATATTCTTTGTACCATGGCAAATTATAAGGGTGCAAAAATAAAAAATTCCAGTCACCCTTAGGCACTGGAATTTTTCAGCATGTGTTTATCGGCCAAGGGCTTACATAAACTCTCGAATATCTTGCATAATACGTTTGGCAATATTTTCCGCCGTGGTTTCAAAATTACTTTCCGCATATATACGAATAATTGGCTCGGTGTTGCTTGTACGTAAATGAACCCAATCGGAATCAAATTCTATTTTCAAACCATCCTCTGTGTTGATAGGATTGTTCTTATACTTTTTCTTAATTTTTTCAAAGATGGTTTTTACATCAGTACCTTTTTCCAGTTCTATTTTATTCTTGCTAATAAAATAATCTGGGTAGCTATTTCTTAACTGTTTAATGCTTTTACCAGTTTTGGCTAGATGCGTTAAAAACAGGGCAATACCTATCAATGCATCACGTCCATAATGTAAATCGGGTACAATGATTCCACCGTTTCCTTCACCACCAATTACGGCGTTGGTTGCTTTCATTTTTGTAACCACATTTACCTCACCCACGGCACTAGGTGTATACTCACCACCGTGTTTCACCGTAACATCTTTCAATGCACGTGTGCTACTCATATTGCTTACAGTATTACCTTTTCGCTGGCTCAATACATAATCTGCCACGGCTACCAAGGTATATTCTTCACCAAAAAGACTTCCATCTTCACACACAAAACACAGTCTGTCTACATCTGGGTCCACCGCTATTCCTAAATGTGCTTTTTGTTTGTTTACCTCGTTACAAAGCTGACTTAAATGCTCCGGCAATGGCTCTGGGTTATGGGCAAATTTGCCGTTTACTTCTTCATTTAAAACAGTAATATCTTTAACACCCAATGCTTTTAGCAAGGCTGGCACTGCAGTAGCTCCGGTACTATTGATAGCATCCAACACTACTTTGAACTTGGCTTTTTTAATAGCGGCCACGTCTACCAACGGATATGCTAAAATTTGTTCTATATGTTGCTCCAAAGTTCCTGTAAGTGCGGTGTGTTTGCCTAATTTATCTACCGGGGCAAAGGTGAAATCATCTTTGGCTGCGGTTTCTAGTATTGACGCCCCTATTTCGGCGGATACAAATTCGCCTTCACCATTCAATAATTTCAAGGCGTTCCATTCCTTAGGATTATGGCTGGCCGTAAGTATGATACCGCCACCGGCTTGGTGATTTTTTACCGCCATTTCTACCGTAGGCGTAGTGCTTAAATCTACGTCTAACACATCTATACCCAAAGCCACTAATGTGCTAGTAACTAGCTGCTGCACCATGGGGCCGCTAATTCTACCATCTCTACCAACTACAACGGTTTTATTTTTTGGATTCGATTGTAATAACCAAGTTCCATAGGCTGCGGTGAATTTTACTACATCTAACGGACTTAAAGTATCTCCGGGTTTACCGCCAATTGTTCCCCGAATTCCTGAAATACTTTTGATTAAAGGCATAGTAGCTACATGTTTTAAGGGTGGCAAACATACCAAAAAAATTAGTAAGCCCGTGTAAAGGTTTTGCACCGTATTACCATAATGGTGTTGTTTACCCCACCGCGGTTCTATAGCTTTGCCACTATGAGCGAAATTGAAAAAGGCTGGTACAAACAATGGTTTAATTCCCCTTATTACTACACCTTATACAAAAACAGAAATACAGCCGAAGCGGAAAATTTTGTTACAAAATTAGTGGAGTATTTACAGCTGCCTACCCATACCCGTGTGCTAGATGTGGCTTGCGGAAAAGGAAGGCATAGCATAGCCATGGCCGATATGAATTTGGATGTAGTAGGCGTGGATTTAAGTGAAGAAGCTATTAAAGAAGCCCAAACACATGCCCATAACCATTTACAATTTTTTATACACGATATGCGTTTACCGTTTTGGGTAAACTATTTTGGCGTAGTGGTGAATTTATTTACCAGTTTTGGCTATTTCAATACGCAGCGGGAACACCAAAACGCCTTGCGGACTATGTGCCAAGCCCTTGAGCCCAGCGGCCAATTGGTGATAGATTATTTAAACTATTTTCCGATAGTGCAGCAATTACCCGCAGAACACTTTATAGAAGAAGATGGTATACAATTTCATGTAAAAAAATGGAGCAATACCAGGCACATTATAAAAAATATAGAGGTAAAAGACGGCGCCGAAACATACAGCTTTAGCGAGCAAGTAGCCATATTTAGCCTGCAAGATTTTGAAAGTATGTTAAGTGCTTATGGCGTAAGCATAAAGGCTGTATTTGGTAATTATCAATTGCAACCCTATCACGCAGATACCAGCGATAGATTAATAATAATAGCCGAAAAACAGCAAGTATGATGCAATGGCTGATAGATATAGATAAAAAGCTATTTACTTTTTTAAATGGCTCCGCCACAGCCAGCTGGTTAGATGCTGTGGCACCGTGGTACCGCGACTCCCAAACATGGATTCCGCTGTATGTTTTTCTACTATTGTTTGTATTTATCAATGGCAAATTTAAAGGCGTGTATTGGCTAATTTTTATCGTGGCTTGTGCGGGCCTTACCGACCAAGTGAGCAGCCAATTATTAAAAAAGACAGTGATGCGTTTACGCCCCTGTGCCGACCCTACTATGGCCGATACCATCCGGCTTTTAATGCCCCACTGCTCTGGCGGATATAGCTTTACCAGCAGCCATGCTACCAACCATTTTGGTGCTGCCGCCTTTGTTTTTATTACACTAAAAAAATACTTCCAAAACTGGGCCTACTTGTTTTGGTTTTGGGCCGCTAGCATTAGCTATTTACAAACTTATGTAGGCGTACACTACCCTTTAGATGTACTAGTGGGTGCGTTATTAGGTGCCGCTATAGGTACGGGCATGGCCAAACTGTACCAAAACCAAATGAAGGAACAAGTGGTTTAGCGATGTTTACTTGCTAAATATTTTTCATGAATAATGTGGGCCATAGAGGTGTTTTGAACCTTACTTTCCGTCCAAGAAATTACATCTAAATACGCAAAAGAACGTGTTTGAAAACGGTTGTTCTCGTACTGCTTAATGGTGCGTAAAAACTGTTTAAACGCATTCGGCAGTTTACTTGGGTGAATGGTGAAACTATTGCGAATAAACTGGAACATCTCCTCCTCTATCACGGTAAGGTTTTGCATTTTAGCCATGAACCTGTACACACTTTTTATAAGCGATTCCAAAATACTTTGGTTGCCCAATTCAAAGTGAGCCATTAAGTGCAGCAAACGAGCATAGCAATGTAAATCGATCCGTAAATCCACAGGCTGCTGAATGATTTTCTGCAAATAATCTATACAAATATCATAGTTACCTGCCCCAAAATGCATAAGGGCCGATTTATAGTGGAATACAAATAAACGATGCGGATCTACTATCAACTGAAACTTTTTCATATCCTCCTCCATAGCGGGAAGCAAGGAAATAGCCTGCTGAAAAAGCCCTTTCATTAAGTGCTGATTAATAACGGCACTGTACAAATAAATAATGGTATGTACCCTGAAATTTTCGTGCTGCTTGGCAATAGGTGTTTCGGAAAAATGCCTTAGCTGAGCCAACACTTCATCAAACTTTTTAAAATTTCTATTATCGAAATGGGCGTTTAATAAATTGTGCAAACCCTTTATATAATGGCCTCTTTCCACGGCTATCATCGCGGGCTCAGCGGTAAATAAATCAACCCATTTTTGGCTGTATCGGTAATACAATAAAAAATCCTGACGGATGAATGCATACCAAACCCAGCTTTGGTACAAATAAATTAGTTCATAAAATTCCATTTTAACACCCGAATAATTCGGCATGTTTTCTTGGAAATATTTCTTTACCAATTCCTCATCGGCGGGGTTACGGGCATGCCCGTTTTTTATGTACCAACCGTACAGTTTTAACGCCAAATTAGATAAACGAGTAACGATGTAAATACGCTGACTAACCTCGTTACTTTCGGCCACTATTGCATCGGCTTTTTCTTGGATACTTCTGGTAATATGGAGTGTTTCAATCTTTTTTTCTAAGGAATATACTTGAGCAAGAAAATTAAACTTACCATTTGCTTTAGCTATTTCCTTAATACGTTCCAGTATTTTAAGGCTTTGAATTTTCAAACCTTTGTTGTACAAAATTCTAGCATAATCTAGCTGTTCATTTAGCTGCAGCTCAATGTTTTCGTCGCTTTTCAGTACTCTTAAACTTGCTAATATTTGTTTATATAAGTGTGTTTTTAAATTGGCTAATTGAGGTTTTGCTATGCTTGAAAGTTTTTTCAATAAAGCCACTTCATCATACTCTGGAAGTTTTTCCAAAGCATCGAATAATTGAATGATTTTCAAGTCGCTATTGGCAGAATTTCGTTTGATGTACAACTTAAAATTCCGCTTTTCGGCCTTTTCTAAGCTTTGAATTAATTGAAATAATATGTCGGTTTGCTTGTTGGGCATCATCAAAGTTTATAAAGCAAATTATTGATAATCAATGAGTTAAAATACATTTTTGCAATTTTGGCGTAATGAAAGCCGTAAAATGTTGTTTTACAAACTATCAAATAGCTACCTACTTTTACATTGTAAACGAAAGGGAATACACCCAAACGGTTTACAAAAGTTCTTCCCTCATAAGATTTCGAAAAGTTCGCTTTTCGTTTTTATAAAAGTTTCATATGGCAAGCAATCGTTAGAGGTCGTTCCGTTTCTACGGAATGACCCTTTTTTTTGCACCTAATGGTGCAGCAGGCTAACCCGTTCTTCCCTCACGTACCGTGTGTTTTTTGCCTTTATTCTTCTTTTCCCACTCTTCTACAGCTTTTGGCTTTGGCTTCTCCTTTTGGGGCAAACTATCGTTGGCATTTTGGTCGGCATTTTTACCGCCTCTATATTCTGAACGCTCTGCACCCAGCACATTATTTTTTACATAGGGTTTACCTAGCACATAAGTTTCCTGCTTCAATAAAGCACCGGAACCGGGGTCAAAATATCGCCACACACCGTGTTCCAAGCTATTACCTTCTACTTTTACCACTTTCATTTCCACCTTGCCTTGATCTAGCGGATCGGGTACTTCTACAGTATCAAATTTCTTTTCTGGGTCAATGGCTTTCCAGCTTTCTTCCCTTATTAGGCCTGCAATAGAATAATATTGTTGCACGCCATCTTGCATGCCCCATTTGTAATTTTCTATGGCTAGTAAATCGCCCATTAAACTATACTTACGCCAAACGGCAATTTTCAAATTGTTTTCAAAAACACCCTCTTCTTCATAGCCTGGGTTACCACGTAATTCATCTACATGAATCATCCATTTCCCTTGCTTCAGCTTGTTTTTATCGGTACAGTTGAGGGTATCGCCCTTTTTTGTTAACTGAAAAGTTACGCATTGAGCAAAGGAAATACTACACCACAGTTGGCAAAAAATTATCCATGCTATTCTCATACGCTAACAGTTTTTACAAAGGTAAAGTAAGCACCATCAAACAAACCCTTATCGCTCAATTTTAATGCAGGAATTACCAGTAGTGCCATGAAACTGAGTGTCATAAAGGGCGACTGCAACGTACTACCCAATTGCTGCTTGCTTAGCAAATCAAGTGTTTTGTACAATTCCGTCACAGTTTCTGCGGGCTGATTGCTCATTAAGCCCGCCACAGGCAAGGCCAGCACCTGCGTTTCCTGCTTGGTGGCCACGGCCAAACCACCTTTGTGGGCTATCAAGGTATTGATGGCGTTTAGCAAACAATCATCTTCTACACCCATGGCAATAATATTATGACTATCATGAGCTACCGAGCTAGCCATAGCTCCCGTTTTTATACCTGTACCATGTATAAAAGCCTTGGCTACCGGTGCTTTGCTGTACCTATTTACCACTACTAATTTTATACAATCGTTGGCCAAATTTGCATGCCAGGCATCGTTATTCCAGATGGGTTTTAACCAATGCTTCTCGGTAATTAATTGGCTATCTATGGCTTTGATAGCGGGGGTTTCAGCAGCATCATTTATAATAATATCGTCTTTAGAAAACTCGATATCAACTGGCTTAATGGGCTCAATAGCAAATCTATTAATGGCTCCCACTTGTATAACAGGCAAAAGCACTTCCCCCTTAGTAAAAACGCAGTTTCCTTTAATAAATGTTTGTATTACACAAAACTGTAAAAAGTTATTAACTACACAAAAATTTGCTAACTCATTTTCTGCAATGGGTGGTATAGGTAAACGGTAATGCAGTATAGGATTGATACAGGCCGCCTGTAGCACTGCAAACAAAGGATAGCCCAATGCTACGGCACGTGCACATAACTGATTGATATGACCATTATCAAAACTATCTGGGTGCTTGTCATCGCTACAAAACATAATTTGATGGCTCCAATCGGGCAGTAGCGAAATCAACACTTCAAAATTTTTAGCGGCACTCCCTTCTCTGATAATAATTTTTACACCCGCTTGTAATTTTTCAAGTGCTTCCTCATAACTAAAACACTCATGATCGGTGCTAATGATTGGCTGGGAAGCATTTGTTTCATTGGCATAAAAATATTGCTTCATCGCTTGGCCACGAAGCCCTGGGGCATGACCATCTATAGGCTTACCAGCAGTTATAGCAGCTTGTAATTTTTGCATCACATCGGCATCTTTATGCCACACACCAGGAAAATTCATCATTTCCGCTAGGTAATACATATCGTCGCTTTGTAACAGGGCTGCTACATCGGCTGGCTGTATACTTGCACCCGCTGTTTCAAAGGCTGTGGCAGGCACACAACTAGGTACCCCGAAGAAAAAATTGAACCCGCTGGCCTTACCATTTTCTACCATAAAACGCACCCCTTCCACACCACAAACATTGGCTATCTCATGCGGATCGCTAATGGTAGCAATGGTTCCGTGCTGTACTGCCAATCTTGCAAACTCACTAGGTACTAGTAAACTACTTTCTATGTGCACATGGGCATCAATAAAACCCGGCAAAATGAAGGGCAATCCTTCACCTTCGGGTAACGTTTCAATTTTTTGAATAATACCATCTACAATGGTTATAGCGCTGGGAGTAATAGTTTGTAAACTAATATTTACCAAATTTCCCTTCACGATATGCTGCATACGCTGCAAGTTCCGCAACAAAAACAGTACTTCAAAAAAACTTATGTTTACAAGGTAAATTTTCCTTGAATGAAACGTGTAAGTATAATGCTACTAAGCTTTTTGTACTCATGGCTAGGTATAGGTCAAACCGCCAAAAAAAATACGAATATTGGCTACACCTACCCCACTGCTAATGGGGTTTGGCATTTTGTACGCCATAGTACCACGGTGCTAAAATGTGTATACACCCCGGCTAATTACACCCGAAACGAATTTTTGGGAGATGCTGTTTTTACTACAAAAATGGCGGCTGATAGCCTTGTAGTGGTGCAGGATGGAAATAGTACCAAATTAGTGTGGGATGAGTTTAGCGTAGAACTAAAAAATAATACGGCAACCCTTAGCACAGGCTTAAAAATTACACCGGTGGCGGATAACGATATGAATGGCTTTCAATTTTCGCTGTCGAAAGACGAACAAATATTTGGTGGTGGCAGCAGGGCTTTACCGCTCAACCGCCGAGGTTACCAATTTTTACTCAACAATGCACCCCGCTACGGCTATGAAAATGGAGCAGAAAACCTTAACTACTCCGTTCCGTTTTTTACCAGCAACTTGGGATATGGCTTGTTGTTTGATAATGGCTCCAAAGGCATGGTGGATATAGGCAAAACCAAAAACAATGCATTTACTTATCTGGCGGCTAGCGGCGAAATAAACTGCTATATCATCCTAGAAAATAGCCCCAAAAACGTATTAAAAAAATACCATGAACTTACAGGCACTCAACCATTATTACCCAAATGGGCTTGGGGTAATTTTATGAGCCGGTTTGGCTATGTAAGCGATACGCAGGTGAGGGAAATAGCCAAGGGTATGGAAGATGCTGGTATACCGTATGACGCCATCATTTACGATTTATTTTGGTTTGGCGATAGCATACAACGAACGCTGGGAAACCTTGACTGGGTAAATAAAACAGCTTGGCCCAACCCCGCAAAACTGATACAAGATTTTAAGAAAAAAAATATACAAAGCATACTCATTACCGAACCGTTTAGCCTAAAAAACACCCGAAGCTTTGCTCGTTTCCAACCGTATTTAGTAAAGGATAACAATGGTAAACCTTATGCCCTGAAAGACTTTTACTTTGGTGAAGGTGGATTGATAGATATGTTTTATAAACCTGCACAAGACCATTTTTTCAGCTATTATCAAAAGCAAAATAAACTGGGTGTGGCTGGCTGGTGGGGCGATTTAGGAGAACCCGAAAATCACCCCGATGATGGCTACCATACAATTTCGCACTTGCCGCATAGTCGCCAATTTGCAGGATATGAGGTGCATAATTTATACGGACATACATGGACCAAAATGCTGTTCCAGCAGTATGCCAAGCACTACCCCAACACCCGTTTATTTAGTTTAAACCGAAGTGGATTTGCGGGTACGCAACGCTATGGTATTAT
>RDXK01000086.1 GCA_004292605.1 Bacteroidota bacterium | reverse complement strand
AAAAATGTTCGAAAAGCGGTCGGTCTGCCAAACGGTAGGAGCAAACAAGAAACGTACGTAACATCCAGCTTACTCGTCTGCCCACACTTGCACAAAACCTCGTGTTGGGCGTAGGTGCTTCATCTTTCGTTACTTGTTAAAGGTCTTGTTGGCCCAAGTGAAAAATTCTGTCAAACTGAACACGAAAATTTCTTTATTCTTAGTTTTTTCTGTCGTGTATTTCTTTTGTTTAACAGCATCCTTTAACCATTTAATTGCTCCAGCTTTCCAGCCTGCCCCGTCAATTAAAATCATTATTGAATTTTCAGGCATCGCTTCGATCGTATTTAAATATAGATAGGGGAGTTTCTCGTCAACGGAGCCTGCAACTTGTTGCCATTTACATTCTATTCTTATTCTCAGGTTATATTTTTTAGATATAAGAAGGAATTCGGTATTGCCGTTATGCTCGTAAACTGTCGTGAATGGAACATTTTCCAATAGTAATTCGTCTCCATATTTCTCTTTGTTCTTTTCCCAAACTCGATAATTTATCAGCTCAAATCCTTTTCCGGTCAATACTGTCTTAATGGCTACTTCAAGTTGGTTGCCTGTAATATTACTTTTAGTTCCTTTTTCCATTTATGCTATTGAATAATTTGTGACTACGATTTCGTTGATAGCTCCACGCTTTGTCGAGTCTGAGTTTATCATTCTTCTTGCTGGAACTCTCAAAATGTTGTAGTCGCTGTATATTTCATCAAAAAAGTTGTCAGTAGGATTATTGTTTTTTGGGTCAGAATTACTCAACATTACATTTATTCCTTCCTTGTCAAGTTCTCTAAATAACTTTGAGAGCTCGATTTGTTCGTTATCGGCAAAGTCTTGTTTGCTATATGATTTAAAATTTGCTGTCTTGCTTATTGGTCTGTATGGCGGATCAAAATACACAAATGATTGGTCTTTCACGTCGGCCACAACTTGTCTAAAGTCAGCTTTTTTAATTTCTGCAATTTGCAAAACTTGGTGAACTGCCATTAAGTTTTGCTCATCGTAAATTTTAGGATTATCGTAGTCTCCGGCGGGTGAATTAAATTCTCCTTTTGAATTAACTCGGTAGAGCCCGTTAAAGCAAGTCCTGTTTAAGAAAATAAGTTGAGCTGCTCGTGGAAACCACTGGTCTGAATACTTGTTGTAATCAATATTGAAGCGTTGTAAATTATAGTTTGTCCTTTGGTCGTAATAAAACTCCTGTTTTTGTTTTTTGTCGAGTTTCACATAGTTTTTTTGATAACGATGTAGGAAGTCAAGCAATTTCGAAACGTCTCTTTGGATAACTTGGTAAGCTAATATTAATTCTTCGTTAATGTCGTATAGGTAGGCACTTTCTATGTCATAATTTTGTGCAATGTCAAAAAAAACTGCACCACTGCCCAAGAACGGCTCATAAAAAGTCTTGATTTGTTTTTGCTTTAGCTGTGTGGGATAAAGGTCTTGAAATTTGTCAAGTAATTGCCCTTTGCCTCCCGCCCATTTTAAAAATGGCCTTGCACCTACATTGTAAGGATTGAAAAGATCTTCAACTTTTGAAAGAGTTTCCTCCTCGATCTTATATTTCGTTGCTATAGCCATATTATTAAAAGTCTGTCCTCAAATTTAGTCAACAATTTCGTTTGTAGAACCGTAAATTTTGTTGTTTTCCGTCGTCATAGCATTACGCCCAACGAATTGGGCTTTGTGCAGGTGTGTGGGCCAGCATTCCGTCTGCCCGCAACGTTAAGCCAAATACGAAGGAATATTTGTCAATTTAAGTAAAAATGTTCGAAAAGCGGTCGGTCTGCCAAACGGTAGGA
>RDXK01000155.1 GCA_004292605.1 Bacteroidota bacterium | reverse complement strand
AGAGGCTGTCTCATAAGGGGCGGCCTTTTTTTATTTCACAGGTGTGTATAAAAAGGCGTTGGGTTTTATGCAATGTTGTTGGGTTTTTGGTTGTCTAAAGTTGTATGGCAAGAGGCGAAGTAAGGGAGCCCATATTCAAGGCTTATCATCAGCATCAGATAATGTTATTACCTCCGAGTTTGGATGAGTTGATAGGCGTTAATCATCCTGTTCGAGTGGTTAACGAGGTATTGAATAAGATAGATATTCAGCCGTTGATACGTAAGTACCGTACGGGTGGTGCTAGTAACTATCATCCACAGATGCTATTAAAGGTATTGGTATATGCGTACATGAATAATGTGTACAGCAGCCGTAAGATAGAGGAAGCCTTGCAGCAGAACATACATTATATGTGGTTAAGTGGTATGAGTACCCCTGACCATAATACGATTAATAGATTTAGAGGCGAGAAGCTAAAAGAGCCGTTACGGAATATTTTTACTGAAGTAGTATTGTTACTAGCAGAGGAGGGATTATTGAGTATTAAAGAACTTTATACCGATGGTACAAAAATAGAGTCAGCTGCCAATAAGTATAGTTTTGTGTGGGGTAATAGTATTAAGACGAACAGGAGTAAAATAAAACAACAAGTGGATGAGTTATGGGGCTATGCTCAAAGCGTTGCTTCAAGTGAGTTAGAAGATCCTGAGCCTACTGATTTTGAGAAAATCACTTCTGAGAAAGTAAAGGCAACCATAGAAAAGATAGATGCTGTTTTAAAAGATAAGCCCGAAGTAAGTAAGGCAATCAAACAAAAGTTGAACTACGGTAAGAAGCACTGGCCCGAAGCCTTAGATAGGTATGAAGCCCAAGAGAAGATAATGGGAGAAAATAGAAACAGCTACAGTAAAACGGATACCGATGCTACGTTTATGCGTATGAAGGAAGATCATATGCTCAATGGCCAGTTAAAGCCAGCGTACAACATACAAATAAGTACCAACAACCAATATGTAACCAATTATAGTACCCACCAGAGTACTACTGATACTACCACACTTACCGCCCATTTAGAGCAATACAAAGAGCAGTACCAAGCTATGCCAGCAGTAGTAACGGCAGATGCTGGTTATGGCAGTGAAGAAAACTATCAATATTTACAGGATAACAATATTGAGGCTTATGTAAAATACAATCACTTCGATAGAGAGCAACATAGTACTACACAAGATAAAAAGCCATTTACAGCCGATAAGTTGTATTACAATGCACAGCAAGATTACTATGTATGTCCTATGGGGCAGCGTATGCATAAGCTATACACACAAACCAAGGAAACCAAAAATGGATATAAGCAAACCGTAACCAAATATGGTGGTGTAAATTGTAGCCGTTGCCCACTCAATGGGGTATGTCATAAATCAAAGTCCAATCGTGTAATAGAAGTCAATCACCACCTCAATAGTTTAAAGCAAGCTGCCAAAGAAAAACTACAAACAGAACTAGGCATCTACCATCGAAAAAAGCGATGTGCAGACGTTGAACCAGTGTTCGCTAATATCAAAAGTAACCATCAGTTCAAAAGATTTAAACTTCGTGGGATGGAAAAAGTAACCATCGAGATAGGATTATTGTCCCTTGCACACAATCTTCGTAAAAAAACCAAGCATACCTCCCGTCAATCATACCCAATAACACAAAAAGCAGCCTAAAAACTGCTCATTATACCCGAAATTACCTCATACCGAAAAATAACACCCGCCACAATCAATTGTACCAAAAAAAATCGCAATCCCAAAACACCAAAATCTCATCCAAAAGAAAACCGCCTCATTTATTAATGAGACGGCCTCTTATAATAAAACGAGATGGGATTAGTATTCGTCTTCGTTGAACATAAAATCTTCCTGACTAGGGTAGTCGGGCCAAATATCTTCTATGCTCTCATACACTTCACCCTCGTCATCTAGCTCCTGTAAGTTTTCTACCACTTCAATAGGAGCACCAGAACGGATAGAATAATCTATCAGCTCATCTTTTGTGGCAGGCCAAGGAGCGTCTTCCAAATAACTAGCCAACTCAAGCGTCCAAAACATAGTAAAAGCTTTAATTTTTTGCAAAATTAGTATAACCCTGCCAATATACAATAAATCATTTTTTTGCAGCTTTTTTCTAACTATTTTAGCGTTAATTTCTCAATTAATTTTTCATGCTACAAGGGCAGGCACTCACAAAATCGTACGGCAGTGTTACCGTTTTAAAAAAGGTAGATATTCAAGTGCAGCCCGGCGAAATTGTATCTATTGTGGGTAGCTCCGGTGCAGGTAAAAGTACGCTTCTTCATATTCTAGGTACCTTGGAAAGGCCCGATGCTGGTAATGTGTATGTAAACGGTGTGCTACTAAATTCACTTAACGCCAAGCAGTTAAATGCTTTTCGTAACACCACCATGGGATTTGTGTTTCAATTTCATCATTTACTGCCAGAGTTTTCGGCGCTTGAAAATGTATGTATACCGGGTTGGATAGCTAAAACCAGTAAACAGCAAGTAACGGCAAGGGCTACAGAACTACTACAACTCGTGGGTTTGGGCGATAGACTGCAGCATAAACCTGCTATGCTTAGTGGTGGGGAACAGCAGCGTGTGGCAGTGGCCAGAGCACTAATAAACCAACCCAAAATAGTATTTGCCGATGAACCAACAGGAAATTTAGATACCGCTAATGCACACTATATGCATGAGTTATTTGTATCGCTTCAGCAGCAATTCAACCAAACATTTTTAATTGTAACACACAACCAAGAGTTGGCTAGTGTAAGCAACCGTGTACTAACCATGAAGGATGGAGAAATAATCTAAATCAATCACTTCACCCGGGGCTTCCAAGGAATTTCGGCTACCTGTAAAGTATGGCCTATAAACCTAGCCAATACAAATAAATAATCGCTAAGGCGGTTGAGGTATTTTATCACCAATGGTTCTATAAACTCCTCATTTTGCTGTAGCTGTACACACAGTCTTTCCGCACGGCGGCAGATACAACGAGCAACGTGGGCATGACTCACAGCTACATGACCACCCGGCAAAATAAAACTTTTCATGGGTGGTAAAACAGTGTTCATACCATCTATTTGCTGCTCCAGCAAGGCTATATCTTGTTCGTTTAAATCGGGTATTTTCATGATGGGTTCCCGCTGCGGATCGCAAGCAAGGGAAGAGCCGATGGTAAACAATCTATCCTGTATTTCTCGTAAAATTTCTAGCGTTTCATTATGTAAAAAACTATCGCCCAATAAACCTATATAACTATTTAGTTCATCTACGGTGCCGTAGCTTTCAATACGTATATTACTTTTAGGAACCTTAGTGCCGCCTATTAACGAGGTTTTACCTAAGTCGCCCGTTTTTGTATAAATTTTAAATGCCATACCCTTGAAACAATGTACCTACAATAAAGTTTAAAAATTAAGCGGGTACGGAATGTTTTGTTTTAGCGTATTGCAAAAATTCGGCTTGCTGCATATCTTTTTCTATTATACCATCTCGTAGGCGTATTACACGCTTAGCATAAGCTGCAATATCTTCTTCGTGGGTAACTAAAACCACCGTGTTACCGGCTTCTTGTATTTTTCCAAAAATTTCCATTACCTCCACACTGGTTTTGGTATCCAAGTTTCCTGTAGGTTCATCAGCTAGCAGCAAACTTGGGTTATTTACTATGGCCCTTGCTATGGCTACACGCTGTATTTGTCCACCGCTTAACTCGTTAGGTTTGTGGTGGCTTCGGGTATCTAAACCTACTTTACGTAGTGCTTCCTGTGCTCTGTCTAGTCGCTCTTTTTTGGGTATGCCAGCATATACTAATGGTAAGGCTACGTTTTCGGCAGCCGATAAACGAGGTAATAAATTAAACTGCTGAAATACAAACCCAATTTCTATGTTTCGTACATCGGCTAGTTCGTTATCCTGCATTTTACTTACATCTTTCCCATTTAAAATGTATTTGCCACCAGTAGGACTATCAAGGCAGCCTAAAATATTCATTAGGGTACTTTTACCACTACCACTGGGGCCCATCAAAGCCACATACTCGTTTCTTTCAATGGAAAAGGAAATGCCTTTTAAAACCTCCACGGCTTGCTGTGCCATAAAGTAGCTTTTCCTTAATGTATCGATGGTTATAATGCTCTGGCTCATATTATTTTACAATTACTTTGGGTACAGCAAAAAAAGGATTTTTAGCCAGCGCTGCATTAGCGGTAGCTAGTTCTTGGGTTAAGGAAGCGGCCAATTCGTCGGCACGTAAAATAGGTAGTGGCTCACACATATGTAGTAAGGGCTGCACATGGGTGGTATCTACCTGTTGCAACTGTTCTACAAAGCCAATCATATTTTGTAAATCGGTTTGTAAGGCTGCTTTTTCTGTGGGCGTAAAATGCACTTTACTTAAGTTGGCCAAATGCTCTACTAGCTTATCTGTAACTTCCATGGTATAAAAATAAAGCATGGTTAGTAACTGGTAATACCAAATTTATGTGAGCGGTAAGCAAGCGGTAATAGTGGTGTATGTATACTGCCAAGCATGGAGTAAACTTTTTTTATTACTTTACAAGCGTTAGTTACTTACTTACTTTCGCAACAGTATGGCAAATATTTCGATTTTTGTGGTAGAGGATGATCCTATTTATGGTTCGGTATTGGCTCATTATTTATCGCTCAACCCCGATTTTCAAGTGAAGCGATTTGAAACAGGTCAAGCATTTTTGGCTGCCGCAAAAGAGCAGCCCGATATTATTACATTGGATTACAATTTGCCCGATGAAAATGGCGACGAGTTGCTCGAAAAAATTAAAGTAAGGTGCCCCAAGGCAAAAGTATTTATCATAAGTGGGCAAGACGATGTGCAAGTGGCCATTAACCTAATGAAAAATGGGGTGGAAGATTACTTGGTAAAAGATGCTAATACCAATGAACGATTGTGGCTAGGTATTCAAAAAATTTCTGGCAATATTCAGCTGCAAAAACAGCTACAATTATTACAAAAAGAAGTAGCCAAAAAGTACAGCTTTGAATCGAATATGATAGGCAAAAGTGCTGCTTTAAAGTACGTTTTTGCCCTAATGGAAAAAGCTACTACCACTAATATCAATGTATTGGTAAGTGGCGAAACGGGTACAGGTAAGGAATTGGTAGCCAAAAGCATTCATTTTAATAGTGCTAGAAAAAATCAACCCTTTGTAGCGGTAAATGTTTCTGCCATACCATCGGAGCTAATTGAGAGTGAACTATTTGGGCACGAAAAAGGCGCTTTTACTGGTGCTGCCTCTAGGCGTATTGGTAGGTTTGAGGAAGCACAAGGTGGAACAATTTTTTTAGATGAAATAGCCGAGATGGATGTAAACCTGCAAGCCAAACTACTAAGGGTATTGCAGGAGAAAGAGTTTACCCGTGTAGGTGGAAACGAATTAGTAAAAGTAGATGTGCGAATTATTGCCGCTACGCATAAAAATTTAGCTGAGGAAGTTAGTCGTAAAAAATTCCGGGAAGATTTGTATTACCGCCTACTTGGTTTACCTATTCACCTACCGCCTCTGCGTGAACGTGGCAACGACGTAGTGGTAATAGCTATGCATTTGATAGAGCAGTTTTGTATAGAAAATGATATGCCAGTAAAAACACTTAGTACGGCAGCCAAGAAAAAGTTATTGATGCATGCTTTCCCTGGAAACGTGAGGCAGCTAAAAGCATTGGTAGAGCTGGCGGCTATTATGAGCGATAGCGATGAAATACAAGACCATCATTTACAGGAAATGCAGGTGGGCACTGGTGCCTTAGGTTTACCTGTAACAGGCGAAAACTTGACCTTACGCCAATATACCATCAAGCTGGTACAACACTACCTAAATACCAATAATTTTGATGTAATGGAAGTGGCTCGAAAACTGGATATAGGAAAAAGTACCATTTACCGAATGATTAATAATAACGAACTTGTGATGTATTCGAATTAAGTGTTTTTTAAATATTATTTATAGCCTTTTAAATGCATAAGAGATTTATTAATACGGAACTTTGTTATCCGCTCGAAGCGACTAATAAATCCAATTATGCAAAATCCATTGTTTACCTTAAACACAATGTATATGCCTGACCGTGCTATGCTAAGGGCAATACTTAATCACCTTCCACAGGGTATAGTTTTGCTAAACAATGCCAATAGTATTTTATTTGTAAACGCCGAATATATTAGAACTGTTGGGTTGCCGTTTACCCCCGAAGAGCTTACAGGACAGCACTTTGATGTAGTGGTAAAAAACGCTGCTAACGTACCCGACAAGAAAACCGTGATGCAACGTTTGCAACTTATACAGTCTACCATGAAGCCGGCTAAGGGACAGGCCTTGGATTTTGCCAATGGTGTAGTTATAAGTGCAGCATACACACCCTTAGAAGATGAAACTGGAGCCATTAGCCACTTATGGAGTTTGCTGGATGAAACGGAACGATTTAAAGCCAGAAAAACTATTGATGAACAGCGGCATTTTTATGAGTTGATTTTGAATAGTTTACCTAGCGACCTCGCTGTTTTAGATAAGCAAAAGCGTTATGTTTTTGCCAATCCGAATTCTATTAAAAATACCGAATACCGCAAGTGGATTATAGGAAAAACCGACTTAGAATATTGTCATTTTAGAGGTAGAGACCCAAAGGTAGCTTTAGATAGAATGAAAATATTTGACGACGTAGTAGCCAGTGGAAAAGAGTTAAACTGGAGTGAGGAGTTTGAGCTACCAAATGGAGACAAAAAATATCATTTAAGGAAACAGTCACCCGTTTTTGATGCCGATGGTAATTTTCAACTAATGATTGGCTGGGGTGTGGAAATTACTGAGCAAAAATTGCAAGAAAAGGCCGCATTATTGGCAAACGATCGGTATCTAGATATTTTCAATAGAAGTTTGGGCCTTATTATCACCCATGACAGTGCTGGCTTTTTTCTAGATGTAAACCCCGCCGCGGCAGCATTGTTAGGTTTTTCTGCCGCTGAACTTGTGGGCAGGCGTATGAGCGATTTTCTTCCTAAGGAGGATATACCTTTTTTTGAACCAAATTACCTAGCACCTTTATTGGCAAAAAAGAAGCTAAGAGGTGTGTTTAAAGTGGTGAATAAGTTAGGACAAAACGTGTATTTATTATACGAAAACCACATTGTGGAAACACCCGGTCAGCCTAGTTATGTCATGTCGTTCTCTCAAGATATCACAGATAGGATTAAAATTGAAAAGCAATTAAAACTTGCCAAAAAAGAGACAGAGGTTATTGCTGAACAAAAGGATCGATTTTTGGCCAATATGAGCCACGAGATAAGAACACCTATGAATGGCATATTAGGCATTACGCATATTTTGAAGCAAACCGAGTTAACGCCTGATCAAAAAGACTTGGTAAACGTAATTGAAGTAGCATCAAAGAACTTGACTAACCTTATTAACGATATTTTAGATGTAGAAAAGCTTGAATTAGGAAAGGTTACCCTTGAAAATATTTCTATTTCACCATTCGAAGTCATTCAAGTAGCTCTAAAAATGTTCGAACCGCTAGCCCGCCAAAAGAATATAGAATTGGTATTTGTAGGCGACTTAACGAAGGATTTAAAAGTGCTTGGTGATTCAGTTAGGTTATCACAAATTTTGAATAACTTACTAAGTAACGCCTTAAAGTTTACCCACAAAGGAAAAATTACAGTTGCTGCGGAGGTACAGGTTACTGGGGACGACGCCGTTAACTTATTAATATCCGTAGCAGATACAGGAATTGGTATAGAGGAAGATAAATTAATAGCCATTTTTCAGCCGTTTACACAGGCTCATACCGAAACTACTCGGAAGTATGGCGGTACTGGCCTTGGTTTGGCTATCACAAAAAACCTAGTCAACATCCATAAAGGTAAAATTTGGGTGAACAGTGAAGTAGCGGTAGGTACCACGTTTTATGTAGAATTACCTTACCAAAAACTAAATGATCATATGGAGCAAATAAGCTCATCAGCTCAGCCAGCGTCGGCTAAAAGTACGGGTACCAAATCGTGGACAGAGGTGCATATTCTGGTTGCGGATGATAATGAAATAAATCAGTTGTTAGCCAAACGTATGATAGCCAGTTGGGGCGGTGCCGTAACTATTGCTGAAAACGGTGTGCAGGCGCTAGAAGCTTTGCAAAAAGAAAGTTTTGATGTAGTATTAATGGATATACACATGCCAGAAATGGATGGTATAGATGCTACCAAGGCCATCCGGGCTGCAAAAACTAGCTACAGTAACATTCCTATTATAGCACTTACAGCGAATGCCATGGAGGACGACGAGCAAGTTTATAAAGATGCTGGAATGAATGATTATATCATAAAACCAGTTGATGCCGATTTGTTAAAACAAAAAATAACACGCTACCTTTAACATATATAGAGTAACCCCCGAACTAGAATTTTATGAATTCAAAACCCTACGATTTAACCTTTGTAACCGATATAGCAAAAGGTAATAAGGAATTTATTAAAAGTTTGATAGATGTTTTTATAGTAAATACGCCCGCCGTAGTAAATGAAATGATAGAAGCAAAAAATGCCGGCGAGTGGGATAAGGTAGGTAAGCTGGCCCATAAGCTAAAAAGCACCATCGATACCATGGGTTTACACACCGTAAAGGAGTTAATACGGTTTATAGAAACCAATGCAAAAACACAGGCCGACTTGGTAAGTATTCCTCAAAAAATAGAGATACTTTACACGGTGGTGCAGGATTGTATTATTCAATTGAAGAAAGAGGAAGTATACCAATAGTTCAGTAAGTTATCTACCGTAATAAACATAAAAAAGGTTGTTCAACATGGGTACTGAACAACCTTTTTTGCATTCCAACCACCTAGCGCTTGCTAGCGGCTTCTTTTTATAATTTGAGCCACTAAATCGGCCTCGGTAGCTACTTTACCATTTACATACACCGTTCCACGCATTTCGCAAATACCACGGCGTATGGGTGCTACTAATTCCATTTTAAGCAGCATTGTATCGCCCGGAACTACTTTCTGCTTGAATTTGCAGTTATCTATTTTAATAAAATACGTATCGTACTCGCCACCACCTTGCATAGCATTAATACATAAAATACCACCAGTTTGTGCCAATGCCTCTACTTGTAAAACACCCGGCATCACTGGGTTTCCAGGGAAGTGCCCTTGAAAAAACCACTCGTTAAAAGTTACGTTTTTTAACCCAATAATAGCAGTATCGGAAAGTTCTACTATTTTATCTACCAGTAAAAATGGAAAGCGATGAGGTAATGTTTTTTCTATTTGTTCTAGTGTAAAAACAGGCGGCTGCTGTGGGTTATACACAGGAACATTTTTTACGTGCTTATTTTTTTTTATGTATTGCTTTATTTTCTTGGCAAATTCCACATTGCTGCTATGGCCGGGTCGGTTAGCAATAATGCGGGCCTTTATTGGGTAACCAATCAATGCCAAATCGCCTACTACATCTAGTAATTTATGCCTTGCAGGTTCGTTGGGGTAGCGTAGTTCTAAATTGTTTAAATAGCCGCCTGCTTTTACTTCAATAGTTTCTCTATTAAAAGCTTTTGCCAAACGCTGCATGGCATCGGCACCTATTTCCTTGTCTACTATTACAATGGCGTTATTCAAATCGCCGCCCTTTACCAAGTTGTGTTCTATCAGCATTTCCAGTTCATGTAAAAAACAAAAGGTTCTGCTGCTGGCTATTTCGGTTTTAAACTCGCTCAAGTGTTTTAATTGGGCATGTTGGGTCCCGAGTACTGGACTATTAAAATCTATCAAAGTAGTAATTTGGTAGTCCATACTAGGCATAGCTACCATTTCTACTCGCTTTTGCTCATCGTAGTGGTAAATATTTTCATCTATGCTGTACCAGCTTTTTGCTGCTTCTTGTTCCACTATACCGGCTTCCTCTAATAGCTCTACAAATGGTTGGCTACTACCATCCATAATAGGTATTTCGCTGGCATTAATTTCTACCAAAACATTGTCTACACCACAGCCCACTAAAGCTGCCAGTAAATGCTCTACTGTGCATACTTTGGTATCGCCTACTTGTAAGGTAGTACCACGGCTAGTATCGGTTACTAAATCGCAATCGGCTTTTATCAGTGGCTGATGCGGAACATCTACCCGCTGAAACTGTATGCCAAAACCTGCGTTGGCAGGCTTCAAAGTCATATCTACCAATGCTCCCGTATGTAAACCTGTGCCACTAATACTTACCGCACTGGCTATGGTGTGTTGCTTATCTGGATTAAACATAAATGTATATTACTGTCGGTTATTTAAAAGTTGTGAAATGGCATCTTCCAATTGTTTAATACGGGCTTCTAGTTTGGGTAAATTTCTTACCTGTGCCTGCAAGCGTAAATTAGTAGTAAAATCGGAAGCGGGTGTGCCTGTAAGGCTTGTATTCGGTGTTTTTATGGTTTTTGTAACACCACTTTGTGCATTTATTTTGGAGCCAGGCGCTAGCTGTATATGGCCTACAATACCTGCTTGCCCGCCTATTACACAGCCCGTACCTAATTTGGTGCTACCGCTAATACCAGCTTGTGCTGCTATTACGGTATGGCTGCCTACCTCAGCATTATGGGCTATTTGAATTAAATTATCCAGCTTAACACCTTTTTTTACCACGGTGCTGCCTATGGTAGCTCTGTCGATACAAGTGTTAGCACCTATTTCTACATGATCTTCTATAATTACATTGCCTATTTGTGGTACTTTTTCATAGCTGCCATCGGCTTGTGGAGCAAAGCCAAAACCATCGGCACCAATTACTGCACCAGCATGTATGGTTACATGGTTACCTACTACACAGCCATGATAAATTACCACACCGGGGTGTAGTGTTACATGGTTACCCAACTGTACATTTTTACCTATAAACACATTGGGGTAAATAACACAACCATCTCCCAAAATTACCTTTTCGCTTATGTAGGTAAAGGCACCCACATAATGCTTGGCAGGTAGTTGTACACTGGGGTGTACCACCGCATGCTCCTCCACACCTTGTGCAGTGGGCTGCTGTAAACTTTGGTAAAACTGTAATAGTTTCGCAAAGGCGGCATACGCATCGGGTACCGTTATCAGGGTAGGAGTAACAGGCTGTTTTAGTTGTAGTGATTGGTTAATAATTACCACACTTGCTTTGCTAGTATACAAGTGCTCCTCATATTTAGGATTGGCTAAAAAAGATAGCTGCTGCTCGGTAGCTTCTTCTATTTTTCCAAAACTGCTTACACTTGCATGGGCATTGCCCACCACTGTGCCTTGAATAAGCTGTGCTATTTGTGTGGCTGTAAACTGCATACTTTGTTTCCGTGCTGTTTAGGGTAAACAATTTTGTTATACCAATTCGCAAAGGTAAAACTTTTTAATAGGGGTGGAAAGAGTTTGCGAAATAAGCGGATTATCTACCTCAGAAATATCTACCACTTGTCCGTTTTTCAAACAAATATTTATGCGTTCGTTGTTCAAAGCGTAGGTAGTATTGCTGGCTTCACCGGTAAAAAGTAAGTAATGACTTTCCTCTGCGGAAACGCCGTATTTGGTTTGTATCGCTAACCGTTTTTCTTGTATCCACTCGTCGGGAAATGGAGTGGTTTGCAATTTACATTTCAGCAAATCTCTGTTCAATAAGCCATAGCAAAGTTTTTGTAAAACCTTATCGGTGCTATGCTGCCATTGCTTAATAGCTGCCATAATATCGGTATCATCCAACTGTACAAAATAGTGTAAAAGCTCCTCATCGCTGAGGTTTCGTTCTTCAAAAAAATAATGCAAGGGGCCTTGTAGTTTTAGCTCGGCATGGGTAACATATAGTTGCTTAGCCCGCTCAATAATTTTTACGAGCATTTTTTCCGCCGCAAGCACATTCTTATGTAAATACACTTGCCAATACATTTGTCGCCTCGATATTAAAAATTTCTCTACGCTATAAATGCCTTTTTCTTCTATGGCCAATTGGTTATCGTGTACGGTAAGCATTTTTATAATTCTATCGTACCCTATCACGCCTTCACTTACTCCCGTAAAAAAGCTATCTCGTGTTAGATAGTCCATTCTATCTACATCTAATTGGTGACTAATGAGCTGATGTAAAAAAGTTTTTGGATAAGTATTGGTAAATAAACTGATGGTAGTTTGTAGTTGACCATTGAGGTGTTGGTTCATCCTTTGCATTAGCAGCAAACTAATTTTTTCATGGTGTAGTTTGGGTAGCAATACTTGCTCTAAAGCATGGCTGTAGGGGCCATGACCAACATCGTGTAAAAGTATGGCACATTTTGCCGCCTCTTCCTCTTGCGGGGTAATGGTTTGGCCTTTCAGTCGTAGTTCATGTATAGCGTTACCCATTAAATGATACGCTCCTAAAGCATGGTGTAGCCTGGTGTGTACTGCCCCAGGGTAAATTAAGTGGGCCAATGCCATTTGCTGTATACGCCGTAACCGCTGAAAGTAGGGGTGTGCTATTACCTGAGCCACCAAGCCTTGATCTAGTGTTATAAAACCGTAAACGGGGTCGTTAATTATTTTCATTTTTTAGTTTTTTGGGTGTTTTATGGTGCTTGTGCCTGCCTTTGTTTCGCAAGGTTTTGCAAAGGTGCTACAAACTTTGCTTCCTACTTGGTTTATGTAAATGTAGCTATGGTATAATTATGCTAAAACTGCCAACAATGTAAATTTAAGCTAGTACATTAGCTAGCGGCAAAATAAGCAACATGGGAAATATACATATACTTTGGGTAGACGATGAAATTGATAGTTTAAAAGCACACACCATTTTTTTAACTGGAAAAGATTACAAAGTGAGTACGTTAACCAACGGGCACGATGCATTAGACTTTATTAAAACCAATGAAGTAGATGTGGTGCTGCTAGATGAAAGTATGCCAGGCATTACCGGCCTAGAAACGCTGGCCAAAATAAAGGAAATGAACCAGCATATTCCTGTGGTGTTAATTACCAAAAACGAAGCGGAAAATATTATGGATGAAGCTATTGGTAACCAAATAGCCGATTACCTGATAAAGCCCGTGAACCCACACCAGATTTTGCTTTGTTTAAAAAAGATTTTGAATGCAAAACAGTTAGTAGCAGAAGCTACCACAGCCAATTATCAGCGGCAGTTTACGCATTTATTTATGGAGTTAAATAGCAATCCCAATTATAGTCAGTGGATGGAGCTATACCGAAAATTAGTGTATTGGGAGCTTGAGATGGAAAAAAGCGATAGCCCAGAAATGCGGGAAGTATTGGCCAATCAAAAGCAAGAAGCCAATGCTGAGTTTAGCAAGTTTATTCAAAAAAATTATACCAAGTGGTTTACCGATACGGTGCATAAACCTGTAATGAGTCACCATGTATTTGCCCAAAAAATATTGCCCAAAATACAGCCCGATAAATCTACTTTTTTGATTGTGGTAGATAACCTTCGGTTTGATCAATGGAAGGTAATTCAGCCTGCTTTGCAGCAGTATTTTAAAGCGGTGGAGGAAGATACGTATTACAGTATTTTGCCTACGGCCACACAGTATTGCCGCAATGCCTTGTTTGCTGGCCTAACCCCGGCAGATATTCAACGCCTACACCCTAATTTTTGGAAAAACGACGATGAAGAAGGTGGCAAAAATTTATATGAAGACCAACTTTTTGAAGCTCATTTAAAACGAATTAGAAAGGCAGATGTAAAGTTTAGTTACCATAAAATAATTCATTTGGCGGATGGGCAACAAATGGTGCAAAACATTCAAAATTGGATGAAGAACGACTTAAACATCATTGTTTACAATTTTGTGGATATGCTCAGTCATGCCCGTACAGAAATGGAGGTTTTAAAGGAGTTGGCGCCCGATGAAGTAAGTTATAGAAGCATTACCAAAAGTTGGTTCGAGCATAGTCCATTGTTTCAAGCATTGAAAAAAATATCCGAAAAACCGGTAAACCTTATTATCACCACCGATCATGGCAGTGTAAAGGTGAAGGCCGCTCATAAAGTAATTGGCGATAGAACTACCACTACCAATTTAAGGTATAAACACGGTAAAAATTTGAATTATGAGGAGCGAGATGTAATGGCCGTAAGGGTTCCTACCCAAGCGGGTTTGCCCACACCCACCATAAATAGTAGTTTTATTTTTGCCAAGGAGGATGGTTTTTTGTGCTACCCCAATAACTATAACCAGTATGTAAACATGTATAAAAACACGTTTCAGCATGGGGGTATTAGTTTAGAGGAAATGATAGTGCCCATAGTTACGCTTACCAATAAGTAATTCTATGCACAATATGTGGAAAATATGCCCAAGGTTAGGCCCTTGGCCGGTGCTAATTTGCCCCATATTTTCAGATATGAAATTTACACAAACCGTATTAGATAAATTATTAGATGTGTTAGGCGAGGCCGGCTATTCGGTGCGTTTTGAAAAAGGCAATTTTCAAAGCGGCTTTTGTGTGTTAGAACAAAAAAAGGTAGTGGTGCTGAATAAATTTTTAAACGTAGAAGGAAGAATTACTACACTTACCGATTTGATTCCACAATTGCCCATCAATTTCGATTTGCTTACCCATGAAAGTCAAAAGCTTTTTCTTCAATTGAAAAGCAAGGTAGCAGCCTAATTCAATACTTATTTTTAAAGTGACTTGTCCGCCTATTCGCATCACGTTCCTTGGTACTGGTACTAGCAGTGGTGTGCCAATGGTGGGCTGTACATGTGAGGTTTGTACCAGTGCCAGCCTGTTGGACAAAAGGCTACGCAGCAGTGTTTGGATACAAAGCGAAACCACCAGTTTTGTAATAGATACTACGCCCGATTTTCGCTACCAAATGTTAAGGGCTGGTGTGCCCCGTGTAGATGCTATTTTGTATACCCACGCCCATAAAGATCATACTGCGGGGCTCGATGATATTAGGGGGTATAATTATATCCAAAAGCAAGCCATTCCTATTTATTGTACAGTGGCCACGGAGCTACAAATTAGAGCCGAATTTGCCTATGCCTTTGCCGAAATAAAATACCCTGGCGTACCCGATTTGTTTTTTAATACCATTGCCGACGAATTATTTTTTATAGGCGATATACCTATACAGCCCATCCAGGTTTGGCATTTTAAAATGCCCGTGTTAGGTTTTAAAATTGGCGACTTTGTGTACATAACCGATGCCAATAAAATAGATGGTTCACAGTTGCCCTATCTGCACCACGCTAAGGTATTAGTGCTAAACGCTCTACGGCACGATGCTCATATATCTCACTTCACTTTGCAGCAAGCCATCGACCTTTCTAGCAGTGTACAACCACAGCAAACTTTTTTCACACATATCAGTCATCAGTTGGGTTTACATTCACAAATAAATGCTACCTTACCTGCTACTATGCAGCTAGCCTATGATGGGCTAACGCTGCACCTGTAAAATTGAAAACCGCCAAACTTGGCTGCTATGAAAAAAATTTTATCGTGGGTTTCTTTCACTCGGAAGGAAAAG
>RDXK01000154.1 GCA_004292605.1 Bacteroidota bacterium | reverse complement strand
TGTTTCTAAATCCATTCATTTGGTATTGTACATTTCGAACTTGCAAATCCACAAAAAGCTGCAGATTGGGTTGTACAGAATGTAACCATTTTGCGTACATATTTCTATCGGCCTTCAACGCATCTAAATTATACCAACGATGGTTTACTGGCACGCCACCGTTGGCCGCCCACAATACATAGCCGTAGTGTAAACCCTTATATTGGTTCCAGCCGCCACCAAAAGTAATTTCGTTGGCCTTGTGCTTGTAATGTACCGTAATGTTTTGACCAAAAAACTGGTTATCTAGCCAAAGTTGTCGTGTTAAATCCGTCCTAGTTACAGTGGCACTAGGGTTCGGAAGGTTGTAAGCACTGTACCTATTATTCATTCTATACTCTTCGTAATAACCTTTACCTAGGGTTAAATAATTGGCTAAGTTGATACTCCACTTATTGTTGATGGTATGAGTGATGAAAAATTGGTGATGGTGTTGCTGATAGTTATCGGTTTGGTTAGGGTAGTATTCCCCGTTCGATTGTAAGCCCAAACCATTAAACCTTCGGTTAGTAGCTAGCAATGCTTCGGGCACACCATTCCAAGCTTGGTAGGTACGGTTACGGCCACTAAAAGTGGTGTACCTAAACGTAGTTTTTTTGGCATAATACGCCGCTGAAAAATAAAACGCTTGCAAATTGCTAGTGGCTCTTTCCATAAAGCCATCACTGGTAATTCTACTTAGTCGTGCATCTACACTAAACTTACCGTCAATTAATCCGGAACCCAATTTTATGGTGTTTTTCCAGCTGTTGAAACTGCCAAAACTATTGTTAAACTCAGCGTAAGGTTTATCGGCTGTTTCATGGGTGCTTATGTTAAGGGAGGCGCCAAAAGCACCAGCGCCATTGGTACTAGTACCTACACCTCGCTGAATTTGAATACTATTGGTACTGCTCAAAACATCTGGAATATTCACCAGGAATGAACCCTGACTTTCCGCATCGTTATACGGTATACCGTTCAGTGTTACGTTGATTCTCGTAGCATCCGTACCTCTAATACGTAGGCCTGTGTAGCCAATACCGTTACCAGCATCGGAATGGGCCACTACGCCCGGTGTTTGATTGAGCACAAAAGGAATATCCTGCCCGGTATTCAGCAATTCGATTTGCGTTTTGGTAATATTTGTTTTGGTAAACGGTTGTTTATCTGTAGCACGTACCCCCACAATTTCTAGTGGCATCAGTATTCGTACAGAATCGGTAGGCACAGCATTTTTTTGTGCTTGCAAAAAAAACGGTGTTGCTAAGGCAACGAGGAAGGAAACATGTTTCATAATTCCAATCAATTTTTTAATGAATGAATGGAACAGAATACACAGGAAAAGAAGTTGGGTAAAACCACATTGAAAGAACCACCTTCCCTTCGCAGGCATTATCCTGTTCAGGTTCTACGGGTATTATCTCAGCTTTTCAGCACCCCGAGGAGGCCACAAATATAAAGCGAAAAAAAACATATGGGCCTGTAACTTTTTTTTTAGCTCGCCGTATTACACAAAATGAAAGCTATGAAATGGTTGTTTACAATAGTATTGGCCTACTTAATTCCTTTGGTGCCTAAGGCTCAAAACATTATTCTTGATGAAAATGCCGAGGCTAGAACGGTGGCACCGTTCGATAAAATTGATGTACGGGGTGGTTTAGTAGTATACCTAACCAATGGCAATGAGCCTAGCTTAGCCGTGAGTGCGGCCAACAAAGCCGATTTACCGAAAATTATTTCCGAAGTGGTGAATGGCACATTGGTACTAAAAGTAGAAAGTGGCACTTGGAACGGGTGGAACTGGACGAATAAAAAGCTTAAAGTATATGTAGCCTTGCCACAACTAACCAGTGTAGATGCTAGTGGCGGTAGTATAGTAAAAACTGTAGATACGTTAAATGCACCATCGCTCAATATGTATTTTCATGGGGGCAGTATTGGTACGTTTTGGGTACGTAGCACACAGCTTAGTATTAAAGCCAGTGGCGGAAGTATTATGGAGTTTTTGGGTAAAACCACCCAATACACGGCCGATATTAGTGGAGGAAGTATTTTAAAAACGAGTGAATTTATAAGTGGCGAAGCGGAGGTAAACGTAAGCGGCGGTAGTGTAGCCAAAGTACAAAGCACCAACTTAAAAATTAAAGCTAGCGGTGGTAGTGTAGTAGATTATAAAAAGAGTACAGCAGCATCGGCCCGAGTAACCGTAGTACGTACAGGCGGCAGTGTGGTGAACGGAAAATCTACTGATGAAGATTAATATTAGCCAATGTGGTTGTTGACAGGTGATGCATTTTTGCGAATATGCGGAACACTTGGTTGTGATTGCGAAGCTTTCAAAATGGTTCAAGAAAAGCCTGTAAATTTGGAATGAAAAATCAATTTGATATGAACATAGTAATTGCTCACCCCAAAGACGAAAAGCAAAAGAATGCGTTAACAGCGGTATTGGAAGCAATGGAAATAAAGTTCGAGGAGGAAATTCCGTACAACGAAGCATTCGTTGCTAAAATAAAAAATGGTAAAAAGCAAGTTGAAGACGGCAAGTTTACAGAAGTAAAAGCCGAAAATATCACATCCTTTATTGATGGCTTATGAGTAGCTATGTTCTACGCCTTCCTGAACAAGCAAAAGATGATATATAAGAGCATAAAAAATCGGGCAATAAAGCTGTTATAAATAAAATCATCCTGTTATTTGGGGGAACTTACTAAACATCCCTTTACAAGTACCGAAAAGCCCGAACCGCTTACACATGCTCTTACGGGTTGTTGGTCTCGCCGTATAAGCCGTGAACATCGTTTAATTTATGAGGTTTCTCAAGAGATTGTTTCTGTTCTTTCCGCCAAGGGGCATTATGAGTAAAAAAGACCAATGATAAATTTTTGCATCCCTGTCTTGATTTACCAAGGTGGAAGAAATATTTTTCCTCATATGTTTTCATTTTTGGCATGCTTTTATACACTGAATATCGTTGTTGGGTTTAACTAAAACTAGGCATTTAGTTTCTATCCTTTCACCTTGTGGTACCCGAGTCGGAGACTCTACTGTTCATTACAAATCCGTAGTCCGCTACGCTGAAGACTACGGATAGGGGAGTACAAGAACTACAAACGGCGATGGGCTGTATACCTATCGCCGTTTATGCATATCATCGTTTCCATTAACTATTTGCCCTGAAAATTGGCGGCACGTTTTTCCAAAAAGGCGGTTGTTCCTTCTTCCATATCCTCGGTGGCAAAGCACGCACCAAAGGCGTCTACTTCGGCTGTGTATCCTTTGTTTTCTGGGGCAAACGCTTGGTTGGCGGCTGCTATACAGGCTCCTACGGCTAAAGGTGCTTTGGTGCCAATTTGTGTAAGCAGGGCCGTAGCTTTGGCCAATAATTCCTCCTGCGGTACCACATAATTTACCAAACCATATTGTAAGGCAGTAGCAGCATCAATAACTGCGGCAGAAATTAATAACTCTATGGCCCGGCCCTTACCAATCAATTGTGTTAACCTTTGCGTGCCTCCGTAGCCGGGTATCAACCCTAAATTTACTTCTGGCTGTCCAAATTTTGCATTGGTGCTGGCAATCCTAAAATGGCAGGCCATGGCTAGTTCACAGCCGCCGCCTAAAGCAAACCCATTTACCGCCGCAATGATGGGCTTGCTGCTATTTTCGATGGTAAAAAAAGTATCCTGTCCTGCTTTGGCCAACGCCTTAGCAGCATCTATAGAAAGCTCGTGAAACTCACTAATATCGGCACCAGCTACAAAAGCTTTGGGGCCAGCACCCGTAATAATGGCACTTTTAATGGCTGCGTTATTGGCTACTTCGTTTAGGTGTAGGTTTAGGGCTGCAAATACATCTTTATTTAGGGCATTTAACTTATCAGGCCGGTTAATAGTTATCGTTGCTATGCCGTTATTTACTTCCAATGTTACTACTTGGCTCATATTGTTTTTTGCGTGGAAAGGTAGTAAGTTTTTTAAACAGTTACGGGCGGTGCTTGCACCGCCCGTAATATACATTCAGCCCAAAAAATTACCCTACTGAAAGAAAACTGTGGTTAATATACTCGGCTACACTTTTTAAACTGTTGGTTTGCCTATACACTTCCAATTGTCTGTCCGCACCAGTACCTTGTTCTAGCATTTTATGAACATAGTTGATAGCATGGCGACTGCCTAAATGATCTACCACATCGTCCACAAAATCGAGTAATTCATAAATCAATACTCTTGTGTTTACTTCGGCTTCTTTTCCAAAATCTATCAAACTACCGTCAATCCCATACCGGCCTGCACGCCATTTATTTTCATTAATCAGTGCACGGGAATACATAATAAAGTTCATATTTTGGCTACGCAGTTTATACAGCTTTGCCACTATGGCCTGAAAAAGTGCTGCAATGGCGATGGTTTCATTTACGGTAAGTGGCACATCGCATATCCTAAACTCCACTGTATTAAAAAACGGATGCACCCGTAAATCCCACCAAATTTTCTTGGCGTTATCTATACAGTTGGTTTTAATCAGCAAGTTCACGTAGTTATCATACGCCTCTATGCTTTCAAAGTAGTCCGGTATACCCGTTCTAGGGAATTTGTCAAAAACCTTGGTTCTAAAACTTTTGTACCCCGTGGTTCTACCTTCCCAAAAGGGGCTATTGGTACTTAATGCATATATATGTGGTAAAAAATAGCGGGCACTATTAGCTATATGTATGGCCATACGGCGGTCCTCCATACCCACGTGTACATGCAAACCAAAAATCAGGTTGCTTCTTGCAGCTTCCTGTAGTTCATTCACTATTTGGCTATAGCGTACATGATCGGTAATTAGCTGACTTTCCCAGTGGCTAAACGGGTGTGTGCCCGCAGCGCCCATACAGTAACCTAATTCACCTGCAATATGTGCTATGGTGCCACGTAGGGTGCTAACATCTCTAAAAGCCTCATCTACATCGGCACAAATATCGGTACCTACTTCCACCACAGCTTGGTGCATTTCGGCCTTTACCTTATCCTTAATTACCTTGTAGGCTTCATGTACAATTTTTTGGTCGTGGCCCTGTAGTTCCTTGGTTTCCACGTTCATTACCATGTACTCTTCCTCTACACCTAGGGTAAAATGTTTATAATTCAAGCTCATGTTTTGTTTTTAGGGTTTTGGCTAACAAATTATGGATACAAAGCTTTACCAGTGGCACCTCTACGCACATATTCGCCCCAAGTAAGGTTGTCCTCATTGGGTACTTGTGCTTGTGCTTTTTCCACGGCATATTTGGCAGCAGTATCTACCACCCAAGCAAAGTTTTCTTCACCTACGCTTTTAATATCGGCATCGGGGGCAGGGTTACAAAAATCTATGGCGTAAGGCACACCATCTCTTATGGCTAGTTCCACGGTATTAAAGTCGTAACCTAAATATTTATTAATGCGTAAAACAATATCTTCCATTAGCTTCAAGCGTTCGGCTGATGGAGCAAAATCGGCCACATATCTTAAATGGTGTGGGTTGCGTGGCTCGTACGGCATAATACGTACATATTTACCACCTATACAGTAGCAGCGGTAATATTCATCAAACACTATTTCCTCTTGCAAAAGCATTACTAGTTGTTCGGTTTCAGCATGCTTTGCAAAAAAATCTTCCATACTCTCTAGCTTATACACATTTTTCCAGCCACCACCTGCAAAAGGCTTCATATAAGCAGGAAAACCGGTGTAGCTAAATATGCTTTCCCAGTCGAGCGGGTAACTTAAATTGCTAAAACTTTTCTCGCTTGTATCGGCTGGTAATTCGTAACTAGGTAGAATTACGGTTTTAGGAACGGGTACGCCAATTTTAGTAGCCAAGCAATTGTTGAAAAACTTTTCATCGGCACTCCACCAAAACGGGTTGTTAATTACAGCCGTACCGCATAGTGCTGCGTTTTTTAAATAAGCACGGTAAAAAGGCACATCCTGACTAATTCTATCTATAATCACTGCATAGTCGGTGGCTTCGCCTTGGGCAACTTTTGATATAGAAACAGCTTCTGCCTGAATACCTTTTATACCTAATGAATTTACCTTAGCAATAAATGCTTCCGGAAACGAACGCTCCTGACCGAACAGGATACCAATTTTTTTCATACAAATGTGTTTAAGGAGTTACGATAAAATGCTTGTTGTTTTGCCGTAATATAACAAGGAATTTCATTATAAATATTTTGTTGACCGATTTTTTTTTGCCAAGCCAAACTTTCGTTAATTCAGCTATTTTTGAACGATATGGAAAAAGAGGTATTACAACATGTTTCCACAGAACGACTGCAAATAAGTTCGCTATTTTTAGAACGGGAAGTACTGGTAGATGTGTATTTGCCACAGCAAGTACTGCCTAACCATGAGTGGAGTTTATTACTAGTAAACGATGGGCAAGATTTAGTGCGTATGCCCTTTGATGAAATATTAGAATCCTTATACGAAACGCAATCTATTTCGCCCATAATGGTGGTTTCCTTGCATTGCGGTGTAGACAGAAAATTAGAATACGGAACCGTTTACAGTGCCGATTTTAAAGGCAGAGGAAACAAAGCAGGGCTGTACAGCAAATTTATTTTTACGGAGTTATTACCCCTCATTCGTAAAACATACCATATAAAAAGTTTTAAAGAAAAAGCCTTTGCTGGGTTTAGTTTGGGCGGACTAAGTGCTTTAGATATAGCTTGGAACAATGCTGCGGAGTTTAATAAAGTAGGCGTATTTAGCGGTAGTTTATGGTGGCGTAGAAAAGCCTATGAAGATGGGTATAACGATGAGGTGGACAGACTAATGCACCTTCAAGTACGCATGGGAACTTTTGCTCCATGGTTACAGTTTTTTATACAAACGGGCACCTTAGATGAGAATGAAGACAGAAATAAAAATGGCATTATTGATAGTATAGACGATGCCTTAGATTTAATAGTGGAACTAAAAGCCAAAGGCTATACCGATGCTCATATTACCTACCACGAAATGGATGGTGGCAAGCATGATGTACCTACTTGGGCTGCTGCTTTTCCAGCTTTTTTACAGTGGGGTTGGGGTTTGCCTACCAAACAATAATTCAATTTTGCGGTTATTATAGTAATTTGCATGCAATACATGCGTGTTAATGCTTTTTTATATGAAAAAAATAGTATTTCTACTGGTTTTTGCGGCTATTGGTGCCGCAGTTTTGGCTCAAAGTCCTAAACGTGAATTACGAGGGGCATGGTTAACTACTGTGTTTAATATAGATTGGCCATCGAGCAGTGCCTTAACACCACAACAGGAAAGAGACCAACTGGTACAAAGGCTCGATTTTTTGAAAGCCACTGGTGTAAATATGGTTTTTTTTCAAGTACGTAGTCAGTGCGATGCTATTTACCCAAGCACCATAGAACCATGGGCGGCGTTGCTTACGGGTTCTCAAGGCACGCCACCTAGTCCGTTCTACGATCCACTTCAATTTTGTATAGATGAGTGCCGCAAACGAGGTTTAGAAATACATGCTTGGTTAAACCCGTATCGAGCATTGAGTACAGCTACTACCAGCACTTTGGCAGCCTTACACCCCACACATATTATTAATACACAGCCTACTTGGATAATGAGTGCTATTACCAATAGCAATTCTTCCGACCAACGCCTGTTAAACCCCGGAAATCCTAACGTTCCAGGTTATATCATCAGTGTGGTGATGGATATTGTTCGCCGGTACGATGTGGATGGTATACATTTCGATGATTATTTTTATCCAAACCCAGCTACCGTTACCTATAACGATGATAATGAGTACAATGCCAACCCACGTGGTATTACCGTAAGAAACGATTGGCGCCGAGCCAACGTAGATACCCTAATTAAACGCACTGGCGATAGCATTAGAAGTGTAAAACCATGGGTGAAATTTGGTGTTTCGCCCAGCGGAATATGGATGAGTTTGGCCAATAACCCCTTAGGCTCTAATACCAGTGCAGGTGCGTTACAGCATTTTAGAGATTTGATGGCCAATAGTCGCCTGTGGATTCAAAATAACTGGGTAGATTATTTAATTCCTCAGAATTACTGGGCTACCGGTTTTACGGGAAGCGATTACAGCATACTTACACCGTGGTGGAACAACAATGCATTTTCTAGGCACATGTACATGGGCATGGCAGCCTACAAAGTGGGAGTGACGGGTAACGGTAATTTAACAAGCGACAGGGTGGAAATTCCTCGACAAGTTCGGTTGAATAGAAGTCAAACAAATGTTACGGGTAGTGTTCTTTACAGCTACCGCGATTTGGTAACCAACAATTTGAACTTTAGAGATTCTTTGATTAATTTATTCCGTACACCGGCATTGTACCCAGCGATGGCATGGAAGGATAATACGCCGCCGCCAGCTGTGAACGACTTAACGGCCGATTTCAATTTTATAGATCGGGTGAATTTACGATGGACGGTACCTACCACTAGTGGCCAACCGATGGATGCAGTGCGACAGTTTGCTATTTACCGTAGTACTAGCAGTCCGGTTGATATTACCAACACAGCTAATTTAATTGGAGTTACCAACAGAGATACTACTGGTTTTCAGGATGTTTTACCTAGTAACGGTACTTATTTTTATGTAGTAACTGCGTTAGACAGATTGCACAATGAAAGTCCGGTTTCCAATACAGCCTCTTTAACGGTAGCCACCTTGCCCGTACAGTTGGGTAATTTTTGGGTAACCAAAACTCAACAAGGAGCTGCAAATGTGCAATGGCAAACCGTTACAGAAACCAACACCAAAGGCTTCGCCATTGAAGTAGCGTTACCACAAAGTAGTAGTTTTAGGCAAGTGGGTTTTGTAAATGCTAAGGGTACGGGAGCTAGTTATTTGTTTCCAGCATCTGTTCAAAACTGTGAGGATGGTTGGTACCAGTTTCGCTTAAAAATGATAGATAACGACGGTAGTTTTACCTATTCACCCATACGCAGTGTGCAGCTTTGTGCCAACGGTAAATTGAGTATTTTACCTACGGTAGTAAAAGCGGGTGGCGTACTGCAAATAAATGTAGACGATGTACAGCCCGCTGAAAAAATCAATTTCCAATTGGTGGATGCTGTGGGTAGAGTAGTGATGAGCCAAGAATGGCAGGGCAACTCGCTCAAAACCATCGCTGTGCCTAGTAATTTAGCTACAGGTACCTATCAAGCTAAGGTGCTAAAAGCCGGACAACCATTTACCCAAAACATATTTATACAGCCATAATGTTAAAAGCTACTTCGGTAGCTTTTATTTTTTGTGGAGCTTTGTAGTTTTTACTTAATTTGCAGTTGTGAAACGGTTATTTATTTTTCTACTCTTGTGTTGTTACACCCTATCTTCCATAGGTGCTGTAGTAGAGTTTCACTATTGTATGAGCAAGTTTACGGGTGCTACCGCTAAGTTTGCCAAACAGCCTACAAAATGCAGCAAGTGTGGTACTATTAAAACAAAAAAAGCCTGCTGTAAGGACGATGAAAAGTGGCTGAAAATTAAAGATCTACACCAAAAATCATCGATACTTTTTCAAACGGATGCTCCAGTAATTTTAATTCAACCGCACCATATTTTCAAGCAATTTAAACCCCTTGAAAGAACCGAGTTAGAAAGTACCGACGATAAATCGCCGCCGGAGGTTGCTACACCAGCCCTGTTTATTTTACACAATGTTTTTAGAATTTGATGCTTAGTCATTAAGGACATTTTCCTCCCTTTTTGATCATTCATTTTTTATTCTAAACATTATTTTATGCGTATTTTTTTATGCATTTTGCTACCGTTGTTATGGAGTAGCAGCAATGCTTTCGGTCAATTACAATCGGCTACTTTACAAGCCACAGGTCTTACCTGTAGCATGTGCTCAAAAGCCACTTTCAAGAAACTTCAAGCGATAGAAGGGGTTCAAAAAATTACCCCGGATTTAGATAATACCAGCTTTGTGCTGCAGTTTTCGCCCAATAATACTACGCCCATAGCTAGTATACAAAAGCAAGTAGAGGCCGCAGGTTTTTCCGTAGGTAAATTGGTATTGAACTATAAAATTCCGGCTACTACTATTGCCAATAATACTGCAGTTGCGTTTAAAGGCGGGCAGTTTATTTTTATCGAAACCGCTTCTACTAAAAAGGAAGGGATAGTACAGCTACAGGTGGTAAACAAAGGTTTTATAACCGATAAGGAGTTCAAAAAATTACAAGCCCTAGCTACCAAATACCCGGGGTACGACAAGGCGGCACCTAATCAATACTTTGTAAAACTGTTATAGCATGAAGTATTGTTTATTTTGGGTACTGCTGCTCCCTTTAGGGGCGGCTACGCAGGAGCTATTTACCCTTACCGATGCTGCTAGTAATTTGCCTGCCCATTCGCTTAGTGTACGCACCATGAGTATGGGCATGAAACGGTTGGATGGTAACGGCACCAATTGGCACCATATTCCGGATGTTGGCTGGGGAATATCAAAAAAATGGATGATTCGCTCTTCAATTTTCCTGGCAAATAGGGGAGCACAACCCTTAAAAATGGAAGGGGTGGGGCTGTATACCAAGTACCGATTTCTGAGTGTGGACGATGAACATAAACATTTTAGAATAGCAGCGTTTGCCCGGCTAGGTACCAATAATACCCCCATTCACATGCAGGAATTGGAAATAATGGGGCATAACACCGGCTGGGAAACGGGTTTAGTAGCCACACAATTGGTTCAAAAAACGGCGGTTAATGCAGCGGTAAGTTGGGAGAGAGTTACCAATAATTTTAATGGCAATAAGTTTCCTGGCAATGCTCCAAGAGATGGCATCAATTACACATTGGCTTGGGGGCGACTGATGTACCCTAAAAAATACACTAGTTTTAAGCAGGTTAACCTCAATACCATGGTGGAATTGGTAGGGCAGTACCTACCCCAAACCGGGGAACATTTTATAGATGTTTTACCTACCCTGCAAGTAATAGTAAATAGTCAGTTAAAAATAGATATGGCTTACCGCAGGCAGTTGACCAATTCTATGTTTAGAACCGCCCCCAACGGCGTGATGCTAAAGCTAGAGTATACATTTTTTAATATTCGCTAACTCACTTTGGAAATGGCCACGCAAATAGTTTATTTTGCTAAAAACTAGCACAAGTGAGCCAAGCAACAAGCTATCCAAAGCAAAAAATAAATATTCTTTTTCTTGAAAATATAAGCGACACGGCCTTGGCCACTTTCAAACAAAATGGATACGTAAATATTAAAAAAATAAGCGGTGCACTAAGCGAGGAACAGTTAATCAAGGAAATTAAGCAGGTGCATTTGCTAGGTATACGTAGTAAAACACTTATAACAGCCAAGGTGCTAGAAGCCGCCCAAAAGCTTCAGGCAATTGGCTGTTTTTGTATAGGTGTAAACCAAGTAGATATTGCGGCCGCTACCAAAAAAGGAGTGGTGGTATTCAACGCTCCGTATAGCAATACACGTAGTGTGGCCGAATTAGTGATTGGCGCTAGTATTATGCTAACCAGAAAAGTGCTCGATAAAAATACCGCGGCCCACCAAGGCACTTGGTTTAAAGATGCGAAAGGCTGTTTTGAGCTACGTGGCAAAACTTTGGGCATTATTGGCTATGGCAATATTGGCTCTCAAGTAAGCGTGCTAGCCGAGGCATTGGGTATGAAAGTGATTTTTTATGATGTGGAAACAAAGTTGCCCTTGGGTAACGCCGCCGCAGTAAAATCTATCAAAGAGGTACTTTCTACTGCCGATGTAATTACGCTACACGTGCCAGAAACACCGCAAACCAAAACATTGATCAATCGGACCAACCTAAAATTTTGTAAACCCTCTGCCGTGCTTATTAACTATGCAAGAGGGGAAGTGGTAGACTTGAACGCTTTGGCTAAAACCTTAAAAGAAGGTGGTTTGGCTGGGGCTGCTATAGATGTGTTTCCTGTGGAGCCCGAAAAAAATGGTGATGCATTTAGCACACCACTGCAAGGGTTACAGAATGTATTATTAACGCCTCATATAGGTGGAAGTACCGAGGAAGCACAGCAAAATATTGGGGAAGATGTAAGTAATAAGTTATTTCAATATCTGGAACGAGGCATTACCAATGGTTCCCACACCGTGCCTGCCATACAGCTGCCTGCGGTGGACGGTGCTCACCGTATTTTACACATACACCATAATAAGCCTGGGGTACTAAGTGCCATCAATACTGCTTTAAGTAACCACCATATAAACATTGTAGGTCAATATCTTAAAACAAATGACAGTATTGGTTATGTGGTGTTAGATGTGGAACAAAAACTATCGGCCAAGGCACTAGATTTACTAAAACACGTATCTGGCACTATAAGGGTACGAATGCTGTATTAACCTATTAACAAAGCATATTTACCATGAAAAAGAACTTAGTAGTACTTACCGGTGCTGGTATTAGTGCGGAAAGCGGGGTACAAACCTTTAGAGATTCCAATGGTTTGTGGGAAAACCATGCCATAGAAGATGTAGCCACACCCAATGGCTGGAACCGAAATAAAGAACTAGTACTTAGCTTTTACAATGCCAGGCGGGCACAATTAAAGCAGGTGAAACCCAATACCGCTCATTTGTGTTTGGCCGAATGGCAAAAACACTGGAATGTGCAAATAATTACGCAAAATGTGGACGATTTGCATGAACGTGCCGGCAGCAAACATGTATTGCATTTGCATGGGGAACTCATTAAAAAATGTAGCTCTACCAATAAGGAAAAGTATGTAACGGTGGAACGAAACGATATCAGGTTGGGCGATTTAGCACCCGATGGTAGTCAGTACCGTCCATACATAGTATGGTTTGGCGAAGATGTACCTGCCATGGAAACAGCTGTGGCCATAGCTGCCAAGGCCGATGTTTTACTAGTAATTGGTACTAGCTTGCAAGTGTATCCCGCCGCAAGTTTGGTGCATTATGTATCTACCAAATGTGCTTGCTTTGTGGTAGATAACCATATTCCCCGAGTACCGGATTTTTTTACACCCATAGAGATGCCAGCAACCAAAGGACTACCATTTTTATATGAGGAATACCTCAATAAATTATTGTAAATCATCTGTTTAGTTTTTTATTATATACAATATTCTGTGTCGACTGATTATTAGCAGTTTTAAATGCAACCACTGAGCGTTGATGATATTACTATCGGTGTTACAAGTCAAACGACCACAGTATCAACATAGGCCAACGTAAAGCCAATAAATGTAGCGTTGATTTTTCGGCCGACACAATTGACCAGTTGAATACAATACAAAAGAACCTGGACTTCCTAGAATTTGAGGGTAAATATTTTGGCCTTCATTGTGGCAGTCAATACAATGAGATTATAGAGTTTCTAGGGTCTTTGAGCCTGGGACTTATTCCCGGTCCAAACTGGATTTATTTCCTATAATTTATATTATGTTAAATAGAGTCAGGATGATTTAGAACCTCTTGAGTGCCTCCTTGAACGGTGTTTGTGTAAAGCCTAGTTCGTTTACAGCCTTAACCGCCAGCAAACCTCCTTTCTTGGCCCTACGCACTGGCTCCGGAAAACTAGCTTCGTCTACGGTTATCAGCAAGCTGGTATCTAATCCTGCCCACTCGGCAATATCAACCGCCATTTGGTATGGCGATAAAATTTCGCTACCGGCTAAATGATACAGTCCGTATTTTTCCAACACAATGCTTTGGTAAACTGCCGCCACAATATCATCCACCAACGTTGGCGTTCTTAGCTGATCGGTCACCAAACGCATACTATTTCCCATAGTTAATTGATTAATAACAGTTTGAATAAAGCTACCTCTACAATTACTGAATTGTTTCCCATACACAAAAACTGGTCTAAAAATGGTGTAAGGCAACCCCGAAGTTTTTATAAACTCTTCACCCACTAACTTGGTGCTTCCGTAAAAGTTCAGCGGACTGGGTGTGGCTTCTTCTGTGTGTGGACCATCATCGCCCAATACAAAATCGCTTGAAAAGTATATCAAATGCTTGATTTTAAGTTTTTTACAAGCATTTACTAAATATAAAGTTGCTAAAGAATTTTGTTGCATTGCCTGTAATGGCTGCCGCTCACATTCATCGGGTTTGCTACTGGCCGCAACATGTATCACCACCTGTGGTACTACTATTTCTATTAACTCAACTACTTCATTTTCAATCGATAAATCGGCTTTGATGAATTTAATATTCCATTCAGATGGTAACTTCGAATCGCTCAAGCTGGTAGCGGTTAGCTCCACTTTATCTTTTAAATAGTGGCATAAATGCTGCCCTATAAAACCATTGGCTCCGGTAACAAGTATCTTCATGAAACTGGTATTTGGTAACGGAAAATAGTGATTGTTTTATAAACGGAATCTCTATTCACCCTTTTGGTGCAAAAAAATAGCCCCACAAAGTTGCGGGGCCATTTTTATTTACAAACTAACTTTATTTTTTAGGTGCCTCAGCGGGTGCACCTTGTATTTGTGGTGGTGGCGGTGGTGCCGCTGCAGTGGCTGGTATAGCCGTTACATCCTTAATTTGTACATCAAATATAACATCGCTGTATGGTGGAATATCTGGTGATGGACTTTGCGGGCCCCATGCCAATGAACTTGGTATATAAATGGTGCCTTTACCGCCTTTTCCAAAAAACGGCAACGCTTCTTCCCAACCTAATATTACTCTACGCTGACCTACGATTACTGGTAATGGATCGGTATGGCCTTTACTATTGTCTAAGTTTGTGTCAAATACTTTACCATTGCTACGCAATTTACCGGCATACATAATCAAGGCTTGCTTGGTACTGTCGGGGCGGTTCGTTAAATCGCCAGGTTCTGTAATGGCTACAAACGCACCACTTTTGGTTTTTTGCGTTTTAATACCCTTGCTAGTTAGGTAGTTTTCTAAATCCTTTATTTCCCGCTGCTTCACAGCGTCCAACTCTTTTTGGTAAGCCGCAGTTACATCGGCCTCGGTTTTATACGCTTGTAAAATTCTAAACTTACCTTTTATTAAGCCGCCTTTTTTAAACACTCCGGAATAGTCAGGAATCATTTTTTTCGACTTTAAGCTATCAATGCTCATTACAAATTCACCGCTATCGCCTACTTGGGCTTTGGGTAAAATTTCCATAAAGCTGTAGCGACTGTTGACGCTAGTATCCACCATGGTAAACACCGGTACTTTTCCGTAGGTACTATTTAGCAAACTATCGTTGTTCCTATCCAGTCTATACTCTACATCCATTTTCACAAACATTCCCGCCTTGATTGCATCGCCGCCCTTCCCTTTCTTTAGTTTGTACTGAAAGCCGGAAGCGGTTTTTTCGTAACCAAGGTTACAAGCTGTAAGGGCATACATTGCCGTTATAGCCAACACTAATTTTTTCATTTTATTGAAGTTGATTTTTAAACGTGGGTAAAATAGCTAAAAATTTTTGGTATGTGGCGGCTAAACTTTCATCGCTTCGTCCGCCGGCGGCGTTAAAATGGCCACCACCTTCAAAATAAGTACGAGCAAAAGTATTTACATCAAAATCGCCTTTACTTCTAAAACT
>RDXK01000085.1 GCA_004292605.1 Bacteroidota bacterium | reverse complement strand
CGGCCACCATTTGGTTTTTCCACGGCAGAAAATATATTACATGAAACTTAAAAGCCGACGCATTGTGCACAGCTATAGTTTCCGGTAACAGTCGCTCTGCACCGCCCCTACCTAAACTTTTTATAATATGTAAAACCTGTATGGCCATGCCGTATGGGGATTTTTGCAATGATAACGATTGTTAAGTTTGGGTAACGTCGGAGAGATCTCTTAAAACACTGGTAATTGCTTCAAACGGGAACAATGGTTACGTTTGCTTTTGATGAGATTTCTCGTTCATCGCCGTGCGAAGAATCTGCCAATGACGAACAAAAACGTCATCTCGACCATCGTGAAACGAGGGAGAGATCTCATTAAGGCCGATGTGAACAGCCGCTTTTCGGTTACCTAGTGACCTTTATGTTTCCCTTTGCAACCTTTGTGTTTGGTATTCCCGGCTTCTTAACGAGATTTCTAGTTGCTTTTGTCGTAACGACGAATTACCCTACAGTCCTCGTTTTAAGCCGCTCGTTTCCAGCAACTCCTTATAAATTTTTACAAATTTATCCGCCAAAATGGGCAGTAAAAACTCGCTTTCTACTTGTTTTCTTGCCGCCTGTACCCATTGATTGGCTGCTGTATTATTTCCCAAAATATCTACCACTGCCTCAGCAAAAGCATCTTCGTTATGAAGCGGTATTAATTTACCTGTTTTATTATTTTCCATTATCTCAGCTATACCACCCACATCGTACGCTACCACTGGCACACCCGCATACTGAGCCTCTAAAATAACCGCTGGCAACCCTTCTATAATACTAGGCAATACTACAACCGAAGCCTTCGCAAAATAGGCATCTACTTGTGCACTAGCCCCCGTAAAGGTGACCGATGAAGACAATTGTAAATCATGCGCCAACTGCTGTATACTAGGCAGTAACGGACCATCGCCTACTAATACCAATTTAACATTGGGCACCTGCACCGCCACTTGCCGGAAAATACGCAGCAAGGCAGCATGGTTTTTTTCGAAGCTAAACCCTCCAATATGTAATACACAAGGCGGCGAGCTTGGCTTAGCTGCATCCAACACCTTTGGCACCACCCCTATGGGTATTACTTGTACACGGCCACGCCACGCCGGAAATAAATTTTCAAAATCTTTTGCGGTGGCATGACTTACGCTTACTACTGCTTGGGCTTGCCCATAAAACCACCCATTCAATAGCTTTACGAGCCAACGCTTAATATACCTGCTTATAGTACTAGCATTACGTATTACCAAGGGCGTTTTCCAACCAAATAATGCCTTACTTATAGCTGCATACTTTACCGTGTCGCCAGCATTGGCCTGTACTATATCGTACTTGTTATTTTTAATCAGTTGAGCCAATCGCTTGTAAGCAGAAAATTGTAGCCATCGCTTATTTTTTTGTGCATGTAAAAAAAAGTAGTTTACAGCAAATGGCATGGCATGGGCACTACCAAAAATAAAAAGAACATCTACCTGATGTTCTTTCTTAGTTAGGGCTTCCGCTAACTGGGAAGCAAATATCTCCGCCCCTCTTAGCTGCGGCTGCTGTATAATTTGTAGGATTTTCAAACCAATTTTTTTCTTTTTTATCGATGGGGATTGCTCCTAGGACTATTGATTAACTTGACGTAACTGTCAAGTAAAGTTTCTCTTATTGCTCGGCTATTTTTTTTGTTGAGAAGTTTTGTTGTGCGTATGATGCAGCGGCCACACCTACCTGTTGAGCACTGCAATAATTCTGCTGTACCCATATTATTTTTTGAGCTAAACTTTTTGCATTGCCTACATCAAAAAAGTAGCCAGTTTTTTCCGCCACCACCAACTCCTGAAAAACATTGA
>RDXK01000153.1 GCA_004292605.1 Bacteroidota bacterium | reverse complement strand
CCCGCCCCGTACGTAACAATTTTGCCTTTCAGTTAGGTATTGGTTTACCCTTTTAACTCCTGTATGGCCAATACGTATTTTGCTTGTAAACAGTTTACTATACAGCAGGCCCATAATGCCATGAAAGTAACCACCGATAGTTGTTTATTTGGTGCTTGGGTGGCCCATAAAATAAAGGGATTTGAAGGCACTGTTTTAGATGTAGGTGCTGGCACAGGCTTACTGAGTTTACAGATAGCACAGCAAACCAATGCAACTATTACGGCCGTGGAAATACAGCCCGCCGCCGCTGCAGAATGTGCGGAGAATTTTAGGAATAGTGTATTTAGTAACCAATGTGTAGTGGTGGAAACCAGTTTTCAACGGTTTGCTGAAAATACCCCAACATGTTTTGATGTAATTGTTAGCAATCCACCTTTTTACGAGCATAGTTTAGCCAGTGCATCCACCGCTAAAAACGCCGCCCACCACAGTGCAGAACTGTCGTTAGCGGAACTTTTCAGCTGTAGCAAAAAACTGTTACAACAGCCGTACGGCCAACTGTTTTTACTATTACCCTTTTACCGCTTACAGGAAACGATAGCATTAGCCCACAGCTATAAATGGTACGCCCAAGAAACCGTGGTAGTATACCCCAACACCACAAAACCAGCTTTTAGGGTGATGCTTTGCTTAACAGCGGAAGCTGAGCCTAACCTTCGCCAGCAAACCTTGTATATAAGGAATACCACCAATGACTATAGCCATGAATTTATAAAGCTATTACAGCCTTATTACTTGTTTTTGTAACCACCGTGGCATTTAATAAATGAACCGAAAAAAGCATATTAATTTCCTGTAAACTATTGGCATTTCCGAAATAGCTTATTATATTTCACCAAAAAATACTTTGAGTAAGTTATACGTACACTACGGTTGTGGCCAATGCAGCCCTAAAGAATGGCAAAACTACGATACATCGCCTACGCTGAAAATTCAGCAGACGCCCATCATTGGTTGGCTTTTACGCAAACAGCTAGGTCAAAGTTTTGAACCACATGTAAAGTACGGCGATATTACCATTGGTTTTAAGGATATTGCTCCTAACACGGTAGATGGTGTGTACTGTAGCCACGTATTAGAACATTTGAGTTTGGAAGATTTTAGGTTGGCTATAAAAAACACCTACGCCATGCTAAAACCCGGTGGCATATTTCGATTGATTATGCCCGATTTAAAGGTATTGGTAGATGATTATTTGGCCGATAAAGCGGCGGGTAACCCTGAAGCTTCTATACGTTTTGTAAATCGTACTATTTTGGGTAGAGATGTACGCCCCAAAAACTGGTTAAAACAAGCTCGCTATGCCTTTGGTTATCTGCACCATTTATGGCTGTGGGATAATGAAAGTACCATGCACGAACTTAAACAAGCTGGCTTTAGTAAACTACGTATTTGCGAGTTTAACGATAGTACCGACCCCATGTTTCAGCTAGTAGAAAACAAGCAACGCTTTGAGCTTTGTGTACGTATTGAAGCTATTAAATAAGCCTAAGTTTAAAACCATCTCTTACATGCTTAGGCATGTGGGAGATGGTTTTTTTATTGTTGATATACACTTGCTGAGCATTAGCTAAGAACCCTTAGCATCCAGCAACTCCCTTTTCTTATAAACCCGGAATTTTCTTGTTTTGGTTGGCCAAGGTGGCTGCCAACTCTATTCTTTGCAGGCGTGTAGCTGCAGTTTTGGCTAGTTTTATCCACCTTAAAGTAAATCGTTGACTACTAGCGCCAAACGCGTTGAAATTCATCAAGGCATCGGGGAACTCCATTAGCTTTTGTTCAAAATCGGCTGGTTTTATTAATTGATCTACATCGTTGTAAAAATCCCAAGTACCATTTTGTTTCGCTAGTTCCACTGAATTTAGTCCTAGCGTTGTCATTCTATTCGTTTTTTGCAGCAACGGGATTCTATTTTTATACGTAGCACTCCAATACTCCGTTCGGCGGGGCGATATTAACAACAAGTATTGGTGTTCATCCACTTTGCGTACCAGTCCGTCAAGCCATCCAAAACACAAAAGTTCGTCAATGATATCTTGCTTAGCGATATAGTATTTTCCAAATTCCTTTTTGTATAATAACAGCCATACGCTTTCCTGCTGCTGACCATGCAGGGTAAGCCAACTTCTAAGTTCAGAAATTTCCCTGATGGGTATTTGCTGAAATCGTTCAGTTTTAACCATGATTGCTATTTAATTAAAAATAAAACTTAGTGAGCACCACTTACATCCACCACCTCGCCTTTTTTAATACGTGCGAAAAAAACGAGTGGTAATACCATGGCACAAAAAACACCAATCAGTAAAAAACCTTCCGCATAGCTGAGTACGGCCGACTGTAACGACACTGAACCCTCGATGGCAGCTGAGGCCATTTTCTGTGCTTCCTCGGCCGATTTTCCTTGTGCCAAAAAGCCCTGCACCAATCCAAAAAATCTTTCATTGGATGCTGGGTTGTACAGCGTAATATTTTCTATCAAACTATTTCTGTGTATGGCAAATCGCCTGGTAACAAAAGTGTTTACCAGCGCCAAGCCGATAGCGCCGCCCAATAACCTTAGCATGTTCGATAATCCTGATGCTTGTGCCAAATCGTTGCCTTTTAAGCCGGATAACATTAAACCAGCAACGGGTACAAATATGAAACCAAAGCCAAAGCCACGTATCATTTGTGGCCAAAACCAATCCCACTCACCCGACTGTGGCGTAGCTAAAAAATAAGTAACGGCTTCGTACCCAATTACCGCTGAAAAACCAATAACCACTAATATTTTGGGGCTTATACCTTTTTGAATTAAAGTGGCATTTAACCCCATTAACATACCCGTAAGAAATGAACTGGGTAAAATAAGTAAGCCTGTACGGGTAGCATTCCACCCTAAAAAGCCTTGTACAAAAACAGGATATAGAAACACCGATGCATATATAGCTACACCAAATGCTACGTTTAGTAAAGCACCAATCCACACATTTCTATTACCCAACAACCGAATATCTACCACCGGATTTTTAGCCCTTAATTCCCGAATAATAAATGCAGTGATGCCTACTACTGCCAACCAAAAACAAACCACTACAAAATAGCTATTGAACCAGTCCTTCCGCTCTCCTTCTTCTAACAGCATTTGTAAGGAACCAATACCTACTATTAAAAACAGGATACCCCAATAATCTATTTTACCCACCACTTTTTCTTTGGTGTTTTTTATATACTTCCAAGATAAAATGGTGGCAATAATTCCGATGGGAATGTTTACATAAAAAATCCAACCCCATGAAAAATTATCTGTCAAGTATCCGCCGATAACTGGTCCTAATGTAGGCCCCATTACTATACCTGCTCCAAAAATTCCATTGGCTTTATCTATTTCTTCCGGCGGGAAAGTTTCTACTAAAACCGTTTGTGCCGTGGCTAATAAAGCGCCACCGCCAATGCCTTGTACAAAGCGCCAAAACACCAACATATAAATAGATGTAGAGGCACCGCAAAGCAGCGATGCTACCGTAAATAATACTACCGATGCAGTAAAATATACCTTACGGCCAATTAAGTTGCTCAAAAACCCCGTAAGTGGAATAATGATGATATTGGAAATGGCGTAGGCCGTAATTACCCACGCTGTTTCTTCAATAGTGGCTCCTAAATTGCCCGCAATTTGCCTAGTAGCTACGTTTACAATGGAAGTGTCTATCAGCTCCATAATAGCACAGGTAATTACTGTAATGGTGATAAGCCATTTTCGTACACCTGTTTCGTAGGTGGGTTGTGTACTTACTTGCTCCATAATTATGGGTTGATAATTTTAACGGAAACACTCATTCCAGCCCTTAGGGGAAACTGCGATGGTATGGGTTGTGCAAACTCAATTTTTACAGGAATGCGTTGGGTAACTTTTACAAAATTACCAGTAGCATTATCGGGCGGAAGTAATGAAAACTTAGCCCCTGTAGCTTGTGCAAAAGAAGATACTTTGCCTTTAAATTCCTCGCTACCAAAAGCATCTACTTGAATAATTGCATCAGCACCCTCCTTGATATTGGCTATTTGGGTTTCCTTGTAATTGGCCACCACCCACATTTTGGTATTATTGGTTACTGCCAATAATGGCTGACCGATGGCCACCGACTGCCCCTTTTGAACTGTTTTTTTAGATACCACACCATCTGAAGGTGCTGTTACAACACAATAAGAAAGTTGTAACCGAGCTGCTGCCAAAGCATTTTCTGCCTGCCTTACCCCAATAGCGGCTAACGCAATACCATTTACTGTAGGCGTAACACTTGCTTTGCTGGTATTTACCTGTGCTTTAGAAGCTTCTATTTGCTGCTGTAACGATGCTAGCTGGGCTTCTGCTATTTGCACCCCTTGTTCGGCACCATCTTTTTCGGCTTTAGCAAAATCAAACTGCTGCTGCGTTACCGATTTTTCAGCCAATAAATTCTCGAATCTTGTATAGTTTTTAGCTGCAATAGTAAGTTTTACTTTTGCCGCTGCAACTCCTGCTTGTGCGGCCGCTAAATTGTTAGCAACGGCTTTACTATTAGCGGTAGCTCCTTCTACGGTACTACCCACCACCTGCTTATTACTTTTGGCAAGTTCTACGGCTTGGTTAGCTTGCTCTAATGCAACTTCAGCTTGCAGTACTGCAATTTTGTAGGCAGCATCATCTAGCAACAGCAGCGTATCGCCTTCTTTAACAGCTTGGTTATCGGCCACTAAAACCTTTGCCACATAGCTGTTTACTTTGGCTGAAATAGGACTAATATCAGCCTCAATTTGAGCATTATCGGTTTTTTCGCTTTTACCACAACTGGCTAATATAAATAGCGGTAGCGATACTAATAGAACGGTATTTAATTTCATATAAGTAATTTTAATTTTTAATATAAATAGAGTGTAATAAGTTTTGGTAAGCCAACGCCACATTAGCGTCGCCAGCTACAAGGTTTATTTTCGATTGTAGTAGTTGGGTATTTGCATTCAAAAAATCGGTAGTGGTAACGATATTTTGCTGATACCGATTCTTTTCTACCCTATAGTTTTCCTCGGCTTGCTGTACTGCTACTTTGTACGACTTTACCTGCTGTTTTGCTTGTGTCCACTGGTTATATTTTTCGCTTATTTCCATGGATATGCCTTTTTTAGCAGCATCTACGGCAAACGATATTTTCTGTTGGTTAAAGTTGCCCTCGCTTTTCTTTTCCTTATTGGTATACAAATCGGTTAGGTTCCAATTGAAAAATACCCCTACGTTCCAAGTGCCAGTAAAAACTGCTTGGTTAGGAAACAGTCGTTGGTTGGGTAAATCGTAATTATAGCTGCCACCTGTGGAAATAGTAGGCCAAATATTGCCTTTAATAATGGTGTTGGCAGCATCGGTTTGAGCTTTGCGAAGTTTGAACATCGCTAATTCAGGGCGATTATTGTAGGCTGTTTCTAATGCTACATCTAAGTTTTCAAACGGAACTTGTACGGTAGGTACCACGGGTTCCACATCTAACTGTTCCCATTCGGCCACGCCAGTAAAAGTGCCTAAGTTAAACTGTAACGTTTTTTTGATAGATTCAATTTCACTTAAGCTAGCTTGTAAATTGGTGATGGCTAAATCAATTTTCAACAAATCGTTTTCTAAAGCTATACCTTGTTGCACAAAGTTCTGAACGTCGATACGTTGCTTTTGCAACTGTAGCAAATTGGCTTGTACAATGGCCCGATTTTGGTTAATAGTAAATAATGAAAACCAGATATTAGTTACCGCAACGGCTATTTCATTCTTAGACTTTTTCTGTTGAAGAGTAGCCAGATTTTTCTCTAGAAAATTGATTTTTTCAGCTTGTTTTACTTTTCCCCCGCTAAATATCAATTGCCGTACTTGTAAGGCATTGTACGACTGATTTAGTATCTGCGGATTCAGTACTACTTCGCCCGTAGGAAACCCTACTTTGAAGGGAGTAATATTGTCGCTTATTCGTATATAGCTGGCGTTTAGGTTCACCTGTGGTAAGTTCGCCTGCTTGGTTTGTTGCCATCTCGATTCTGCAATTTGGTAATTGACACTATCTACCTTCAACTGTGAACTTGAGCTAATAGCAAGATCAATTGCCTGTGATAAGGACATGTTTTTGGGAACTTGGGCACCCACCACATTTTGGCCAAAAAGCAATACCATAGCCACTAGCAACGGTCTGTTCTTTATTTTTTTCATACTTATAATTTTTCTATATCAGAAATACTTTCCACCTTTTTCAAAAGGCAGCGATTGACCTAGACCTTATTTTAATATGGGCATAGCTTTGCCAATACGTTACGTATGCATTAATTAAATAAATAATATAATACAGCGGTAATTACGGGAAACTTCACCCCTGTGTACAACTAGTACTAGGATTTTTTAGAAAGACTAAAACCGTCATGACATTAGCTTAACCTTTACATTGCAAATGTGCTACACTTGCTAGCGCTTTCATAGTAAAAATCAGTCGTTTTTATACCAGTGTTTAGGAACGTACTCCGTAATACTGTACGCCTGAATTGTATTTGGCGAATAACTGCTTTGGTGTATTGCCGGTATGTTTCTTAAGCTCTTTAATAAAGTGAGATTGATCGGTATAGGCTAATGATGGATACAATTCTCCTTGCCGTACTTGATCGTAGGTATTGAAACAGCGAATAATATTTAAGTATGCCTTGGGCGATAAGCCAAGCCATTCCGTAAAATACCGATGAATTTGACGCTGACTCCAAAATATTTTTCGTTCAATCTCTTCTACGCTGATATGGCCTTTCGTACTTCTTATTAGTTCAAAAAGTTCTACTTTTCTGTTATCGATTGGTTTTAATCCGGCAAGAAAATATTGCGTAAAAATGGCTACCACTTGATCAAAAGAGTACACAGAGCCGTAACAAAATATAGAGTCAAAAAAGGCAACAGAATTATACGTATTAAAATAGTTAGCAATGGGAAATTTGAGTAAATATTCAGCCGCAAGCGGATACATGGACACCACACAAACGCTATAATTGGGCGGCCCTTCTACATTAATTTCTCGGTTCCAAATACCCGAAAACCGAATATCCACCAATGCTTTTTGCTGATCGAAAAATAATATGATATCGCATAGTCCGTCCGGCAAAATGGTGTAATGCTGGGCAACACTTTCAATGTTTTCAAAGTAATTGAAGGACTCTACTAAGTGAGCCAATGGCAGTGGAGCTTGCGTAGAACTCAAAATCATATTACTCATAACCAATGCTATTGTACAGATAACACCTGTTTACAGCAAAAGTTTATAACTACTTGAAGATTAATGCTTTTTTAAAAATTTACTGTGGCTCGTTTGTGTGGATATAGTAGCACCAAAAAGCTATCAATAGCGGCCGAAAACCACTATAGCATGTATTCAATTTCTAAGTACGATATGCTGATTTTTATACGGAATTGGCTTGCTGTAAATACTGCCGAAACGGAATAGAAAGCAAATAAGCTTTTTCTATAATGGCGTGAAAAGATTTACCATTAATCTCGTCCTTGGTGAATGACCGAGATACCACAAAATTTTTATACCGCAAGTATTCCACAAACGGATGAGTATTGGGGTAACCTTTAGGACTAGTTTTTAAAGGCTCCATAAAATTATCGAGCCCGCCAAAGAATGTTTTAAATGCCTTGTTTTCAAGAATGGATTGAAAGGTGGCTCCGTCGTAATCTATGGCTGCCCGAATGTTGGCAAGCACGCCTTTATCTGGATTGTGATACCCACAACCTACAAAGGAATGATCGTTCCCAATGGATACGTGTAACGGCGAAAACATATCCTTTTTATCCATCACGGTAAAAGTGAAATGGGTTTTATAAATAGGTAATTCAGGATTGAAAACTCTGTTATTAGTAATTCTAGAAATACAGTCTTTGGGTTCAAATATGCTGAAATAATGGTTGTCGTGTTTGCACAACATAGCAAGTATTTGTTTTACTTCTTGCAGCCAATACTCTTTAGCAGTTGAGTATTTGCTGCGGTTTTTATCCATCCATTCTTTACTGTTGTTCTCGCTTAGCTCTGCCAAAAAGTTCAATATAATTTTGTTATTGCTCATAGTGCTACTATTGATTATTAAATAATTGATAAGATGCTTTAAAGTATTTGAGTACAGCGTCATCTATCTGCTCTGCGTGTGATATGCGTATATGATGCTCGTGTTGTTTTCCATAAAGGGCAACTTTATAAATATTGGCGCCGTAAAATGGTTCCTTCAAATAAAACTTTATATCCAACACCTGCTTCATGGGCTTCACTACCAAAAAGGTTTGACGTTTAAAAAATACAATACAATTTTTGGTTGCACTAATCTCCACATCGTCAAAGTTGGCCACGGCACACAACACCTTATCAAAAGCGTATAGAAGCTCCGTTGGTTTATTGAGAAACAGGTTATCAATTTCTTGATTAAAGCAGCAATGCCACTGATTGGCGTGTATCAGCGTTCTACCACACTCATCGCATTTCCAGCTCATACTATTTTTTAAATATTATTATAAATAACCACCGTGGCACCACTAACGGTTGACTCAAATACACAAGTAAAATAACACTAGGCTGATAATTGTAAATAGTAAAAAACAGTCGTTTTTCTACATGGCAGCCGCCAAGTGGTTAGTGCCCTGTATTTTGCCCCTACTTCCCTATGCAGAACTTGCTAAAGATATAATCTAGCTGATCTTCGTGGGTAACGGCACCGGTAAGCTCGCCAAGATAATGTAAACACCTACGAATATCGATGGCTATTAAATCGCCAGGCGTATGGTTATTTAACCCAAATAAAATATCGGTAATGGCCTCCTGAATTTGTGCTAGCACATGTGCATGCCTAGCATTGGTAACTACGGTATTACCCATATCAAAACTTTGGGTAACCACTGCGTTAAACAATGCTTCTTTTAGCGTGCCAATACCTGTACCGGCTTTGGCACTAATAGCTAAGGCGTTAGGTGCTATGGTAAGCCATTGGGCTACTTGTTGGCTACTTGCTTCGTCGGACTTGTTAATTACCGTAACCGTTTTGTTAGCCTTTGTTTGTAGGGCTAAAGCGGCTTCTTGAGCTTCACTGCTGAAGGCTTCGGTAGCATCTATTAAATGAACTACCAAGTTTGCCTCTTCTATTTTTTCAAAACTTTTGGCTACACCTATTTGCTCTATCTCGTCGCTTGTTTGGGTACGTATACCAGCCGTATCTATCAATCTAAAAAGTATACCGTTTATGTTCAGCACTTCTTCTATCGTATCTCGTGTAGTACCTGCTATAGAACTTACTATGGCCCGTTCCTCTTGTAATAATTGGTTTAGTAAGGTGCTTTTACCGGCATTGGGCTTGCCCACTATAGCTACACTTACGCCTTGTTTAATTACATTGCCCAGCTGAAAACTTTGTAGCAATTGCTGTACTTGTGCATGGGCGGTATTGAGTAATTGGTATAGCTGTGTTCTATCAGCAAATTCTACATCTTCCCCGCTAAAATCGAGCTCCAATTCTATCAATGCTGAGAAGGGTATCAACTGATCTCGTAAAGCGGACAGTGCATGACTAAAACCACCCCGCATGGTATGTAGAGCAGCGTTTTTGCTGGCTTCGGTATTACTGGCAATTATATCGGCTACGGCTTCGGCTTGTGTTAAATCCATCTTGCCATTTAAAAACGCTCTTTGCGTAAACTCACCTGGTTTAGCTAAGCGGGCACCAGCGGCACAAATAGCTTGTATTATTTGCTGCTGTATGTATTGGCTACCGTGGCAATTGATTTCCACTACATTTTCACCTGTAAAACTTTTAGGGGCTTTGTATAAGGCAAGTACCACCTCATCTAACGGCTGTGGCTGCGGTGCTTGTAAAGCTTTTAAACTGTACAAAAATCCTACGTGCAGTGTATGTGTTTTTTGTGCCAGCAAATCCTTTTTTGGAAACAATTGGTTTATCAATTCTAACGCATGTGTACCGCTTACCCGTATTACACCTATGGCACCAATGCCCGGTGGTGTGGCTAATGCCACAATGGTATCGTTCCAGTTACTAAATTGGCCTAGCACTATGCGTATTTTTGTTGGTTTGCGGCTATGTAGGGAGCCATTTCTACTTGGTATTGTTGGGCTATAGCAGCCGCTTCCTCCGCAAAATTTTCTTCACCTGATGCATACAGTATGGCCCTGCTTACGTTTACTAAAAGACCAAGTTCTCTATTAGCTCCATAGTGCGTAACATCGGCCAAACTACCGCCTTGAAAACCCACACCGGGTACCAGTAAAAAATGATTAGGGATTATTCTTCTTACATTTTCCAACTCCGCCGCCTGTGTGGCACCTATTACAAACATTAGGTTATCTGGCGTGCCCCAGCTACTTACTGTTTCCAGCACTTGTTCGTATAATTTGCGTGGATGATTGGGAAACATTAAATGTGGTACCAACGACAAGTTTTCATCCAAAGGTGTAACAAAAGTCTGCTGAAAATTATCTGCTCCTTTGTTACTAGTTAATCCCAGTACAATGGTGGTTTTGTGTTCATATTCCAAAAACGGCCGAATACTATCTTCACCCATATAAGGTGCTACCGTAATGGCATCGAAAGCCAATGTTTCAAAAAAAGTTTTAGCGTAGTGGCTGCTGGTATTTCCAATATCGCCCCGCTTGGCATCGGCAATGGTAAAATGGGTAGAAGGTATGTAGGCCAAAGTTTCCTCCATAGCCTGCCAGCCCGCCACACCCATGCTTTCGTAAAACGCGGTATTTATTTTATAGCTAACACAGTAGGCTTTTGTAGCATCAATAATAGCCTTATTAAAAGCTACTACGCCTTGTGCAGTAGCAGGTAAATGAGCGGGAAGTTTAGTAATATCGGTATCCAACCCCACACATAAATAACTGTTTTGCAGTGCTATAGCTTCTACCAATCCTTGCTTTGTCATGCTGCGAAATTACTGTTTACTTAGTTCAATAAAAATATTGGGGTAATCGCTTATCAATCCATCTACCCCCATTTTCTTTAATTGTACCATCGTGGGTAGGTCGTTCACCGTCCATGGAATTATTTTCATACCCATTTGGTGGCATTGCTGCACTATGGAAGGCGTAACCAAACTGTGGTGTGGACTGTATACATCTGGAATAAAGCCCAACTGTTTTAGCTGTAACGCGAGTATTTGTTTTTCCGTTGGTTCTACCAAATAGGCTAATTTTTGGCCGGTGTAATTGGCCCTTAAATACTGAAGAGGCCGCACATCAAAACTTTGAATAGTGGTACGTGAAGCTGTGTTTTTAGCGGCAATTACTTTCATTATAGCGTTTACAAATGCTGGTGTTGCAGGGTGAAAAATACCATCCGTTTCCGGTAAACTTTTTATTTCAATATTGTATTGCGGTAGTCGTTTTTTATGAGCCACCGCATAGGCTTCCACACTATCAATTAATTGTGCTAAAGTGGGTTTTACGGCCGCTATTTTTTGCTGCTGTGGAAAGCGAGGGTGTGGTGTTAAACCCACATCAAAACTTTGCACCTGCGAAAGCGACATTTTGAAAATATTAAACTGCTGCTCATTGGCTTCGCTGATGCTGATACCTTGTGGATGCTTACTAATTTCATGGTTGAAAAATGCTTCATGACTTACCACAGGCTCACCATCTTGGGCAAGTACTACATCCATTTCTAGTGTAGTTACACCAATATCTATGGCTCGGTACATGGCAGCAATGGTATTTTCTGGTAGTAAACCGCGGCAGCCACGGTGCCCCTGATAATCAAATGCTGGCATACTTGTTTTTTTACAAATTACACCACTACCGCAGCAGCTTTGCAATGCTACCAAGGCAGTGATGAAGAATACAATTATTTTCATGATGGAACTACTAAAGCTTGAATTTGTGCTGATGTAAACCCTTGCTGTGTAAGCGTTTCCCGAATATTGCTTCGCTCTTCGGCGGTTTTATTTTGGCTTTGCTTAAATACATGATCCAACTGAATTACAGTGGCTTTAAAACCTACGAGGGCCTTAGTCATGTTAGCAATATATTCATCGGATAATTTACTAAAATGGGCTTCGCTCTCGGGCTTTTCAAATCGATTGGTTAACTGCCGTAGCTGCTCTACTAACTGTTCTGTGGATAATGGTTCCACCTGCACTTGGGCGTGGATAGCTTTGTAGTTTACGGTGCTTGCCGACTGTGGCTTTTGGTAGTTTTCTGCTGTAATGTACGCATGTTCGCCTTGAACAATCAGTAAGGCTTTAGTTACCGGCTGTGCCAATAATACTTCTGTATGCTCTTGTTTACGCATCAAGTGAAACCAACATTCCTCCACACCGTTGTTTTGCCAAACAATAGGTACATGTGTAGCTAAGGGAAAACCATTGGGGCCTTGTAAACAAAGCGTTGCCAACCAATTTTGGTGTAAAAAATCTTCAATGGCTTGCGAATTTTCAGCCTTGAAATAAGGTATGTGGTACATAAAAAAAGTGGTTAGTCAAAACTAACCACTTAGTAGCAAAAATAGCTTGTAAAGTTTTTGTAGGTGAAGGTTGGGGCGAATGATTATTCACCCATACTTTTGCCCTAATAGAGCCGCCCTAACAAACTACTCCTCCACAAACTTGGTCCATTTTTCCTGCGATGTGCCACTTTTAATGATGGTTTCTATAAACTGCATGCCACGTACACCTTCTTGGATACCCGGAAAATCGTACGCTTCTGCAGGGGCGGCATCGTTCTGTAACTTGGCTAGCAACACTGTAGAAAAATTTTTATAGTGATTGGCAAATGCTTCTAAATATCCTTCTGGGTGGCCACTTGGTACACGTACATTATAGTTGCTAATGGCATGGTTATAGCCACCACCGGTTCGATAAATTTGTGCAGGTGCATCCAGCCATTTTACTTGCAAGGTATTGGCATCCTGCTGTTGCCATTCCAAACCACCTTTTTCACCGTACACCCTAATTTTTACATTATTCTCCTCACCCGCTGCTATTTGCGTAGCCATTAAAACACCCGTAACACCATTGGTGAATGTTAGTAAGGCGGCGCCATCATCGTCTAAGGCACGGTTAGGTACTACCGCGTTTACTTGGGCACAAATACTGGTTACTTGTTCCCCGCTTACATATTCGGCCAAGTTAAAGGCATGGGTACCAATATCTCCCATGGCACCCGCTTTACCGCTTTTAGTAGGGTCGGTTCGCCAGCTAGCTTGTTTTTGCTCGGTTTGTTCTAAAGCGGTACTTAGCCAACCTTGTGGGTATTCCACATACACTTTTCGTATACGGCCAAATGCACCATCCGCCACCATTTGCTTGGCTTGCTTTACCATGGGGTACCCCGTGTAAGTATGGGTAAGGCAAAACACGGTTTGGGTTTTGTGTATAATATTTTTTAATTCGTACGCCTCCTGCAAGGAGAAACATAAGGGCTTATCTAACACCACATGAAACCCGTATTCCATGGCCATTTTTGCCGGCTCAAAATGAACGTGGTTAGGTGTTACAATGCTTACAAAATGTATTCTTTCGTTGCCAGGTAAAGCCGCTTCGGCGGTAAGCATTTCTTGGTAAGTAGCATAGCATCTACTCGCCGCCAAACCAAGCTGACTCCCCATTTGCTTGCTTTTATCGGCATTACTACTAAAACAGCCTGCCGTTAATTCTATCAATCCATCTATACGTGCTGCTATACGGTGTACGGCACCAATAAACGCATCGGGCCCGCCACCAATCATTCCCATTCTTAATTTTTGCATGCTATGTAAATTTTACGCACTCGTTGATTTCTTTTTCCGTGTAAGCCAAGCCGTACTGCGCCAGCACATCGGCAGGTACACCATTCCATTGGTTGGGTACATTGCCCATATAACCAACATCTTTTACTCCCATTTCACTGGTGTAAAATCCCGTGGCTACCAGGTTGCGAAGTAAATTAAAAAAACTTACCCCTTGCTGAAACTCTGGCGTAGCTTTATCAGGATATGCAATAGCATCTATCAATCTTATTTGTTGAGTTTGCGATGCCATAAGAAACGGCTGACTGTATTGCTGTAAACTCTTCATATCTAACCAGCGTAAGCCACCACGTAACGGTGTTTGTAGCTCAGGTTTATCCTTTACTATAAATTCAATAAAAGCGGGCACACCAGCATCGGATGCACTGCCGCTAACCTCATCTTTTGGAATAATAATATCTCCCAAAAATGTAATCAGGGTCATTTCGTGTTCCGTGAAAAAAACGTCGGCATTTAGTTTTTCTAGAATGGCTAATTCCTCAGGTTGCCTATCGTACGTGAATTTGGCTTTTTGTACGGCATCCTTTTTATCGGTGGGGCTACAAGCTTCCACCAGTACGCCTGTGGCGGCGGTACCCACTAGTAATGCTTTGAGCGATTGTCTTCTATCCATAAAAAACAATTAAATATTTCCTTTTTTCAATTCGTTTACTAAATATTCGCTGGCACGCATAGAAAGTGCTAGAATAGTCCAGGTAATATTTTTATCGGCCTGACTTACAAATTGTCCACCATCTACCACAAATAAATTTTTACAATCGTGTGCCTGACTGTGTTTATTCAGCGCCGATGTTTTGGCACTATTACCCATGCGTACTGTACCAGCTTCATGAATGATTTTACCTGGATTTTCAAGACCGTAGTTGTTCTGTGGGCCATCATCGCCACCCCAAGTAATTACTGCACCCATTTCGTGCATAATTTCCTTAAAGGTTTCCTTCATGTGTTTGGCTTGCTGTATTTCGTGTTCACTCCATTTATACTGAAATCGTAGTACAGGAATACCAAATTTATCCACCGTATTAGGGTCTATTTCACAGTAATTGGTTTCCAGCGGAATAGCTTCGCCCCTACCTGCCATACCAATGGAGGCCCCATAAAAAAATCGATAATCTTCCTTTAATTGTTTGCCATAACCACCGGCTTCATGGGTGGCTCCGTTTACGGCATATTTTCCATTGTATTGATGAATATTCCAGCCAAAACCATAGCTAGGTTGCTCCATACCGCCCCAATATTCAATATGATACCCTCGTGGAAAATTCAGTTTCTTATTGTCGCCCCACCACGGCGTATACACGTGCATACCGCCCACGCCATCTTCATTATAGCGTTTTCTACCAAATAAATTGGGTAGTACACCGCCCACTGCTGCACCGGTACTATCATGCAAATATTTGCCCACTACATTGCTACTATTGGCCAATCCGTTGGGGTGCCTAGGACTTTTGGAATTGAGTAGTAATCGGGCACTTTCGCAGGCGCTAGCTGCTAAAATTACCACCTTCCCTTCTACTTGGTATTCTTGCAAATTAGTTTTATCTACATAGCTTACACCGGTAGCCAAACCCTCTTTATTGGTAAGCACTTCCCTTGCCATAGCATTGGTAATAACGGTAACTTTTCCCGTAGCAATGGCTGGCTTCACTAACACTGAACTGCTGGAAAAATCGCCATAAACAGTACAGCCTCTATTGCATTGCCTACAATAGAAACAGGCCCCACGGGAATCGTTTATTTTTTGTGTAAGAATAGATAAGCGAGAAGGAATAACCGGGATATTGAGCCCTT
>RDXK01000152.1 GCA_004292605.1 Bacteroidota bacterium | reverse complement strand
CACCTTTTACGGCTGTTATTTTTTGGGCCACCATCGGGTCTATTTCAGGGGCGTGTTCGCTGCCCCATTGTTGGCCTTCCAGGCGTACCCCATTGTTCATAATCAGTACTCTGTTGCTATGCAGGCCTTGCATTACGGGTTTAAAAATGGTAGTGCCTGTTTGTAAAACTTGAACGCCATTTAGCTGTTGTAAAATTTCGCCCAAACTTTCACCGCTTCTGAGTTGGATAGATTTTTGTGTCAAAACATCCTGCACGCCAGTAAAACTCACGGCCTTGTTAGCTTGCACCACTACAGTATCTAGCACCCGCTGTGCATGCAAAGGCACCACCGTATACCACAGTCCAAAAACCAATAGAAAACAAGTAACAATTTTGTTACACATAGGCGACAAATTTACTTGGTTTTTGCAACAATATTGCAAACTGAAACCAAAGGCTCACATTTAACAGTTTGGCTGCTAACGATTGTTAGTGTGAATTGTGGATAAACCAATGGGTTACTTTTCTCATGGCCGGGGCATTAACCGTAGCAAGCAACAATTAAATATTATGATTACTAAAACTATCTACAAAACCAAAGATTACAGCAAAGTGAAATTTTTGGTAGCCCATGAAACCGCTGAAACCATTGCTGTAATGGGTTTAAACAACGATTGGCAAAAAGGTGTAATACTTTCAAAAAAGAAAGACGGCAGTTTTACCGCCGAGGTTCAGTTACCTAAAAACACTTCACATGAGTTCAAATATTTAGTAAATAACCAAGATTGGTTGTTAGAAGAAGAGGCAGACGGTACCGTAGCCAATTCCTTTGGTAGCACCAACAGTTTAGTTACTGTTTAATTTTTTAGAAATACCCTCACCGCCAAGTGAGGGTATTTTTTATGCCACCAACTACCGTTTTTCGATAGCTGGTACTTAATATTTTTCTCTGTTCGATTATTCTATCATCGCTTAGAGGTAGTTTTCGCGGACAACTTGATAGCAGCATCTAGTACCTTGTCGGCTCCTTTTGAAAGGGATTCTGGGCTGTCAAAAACCTTATAATCAGGTAATTTCTTTTTTGGATACTTGGTATTGAGCGTTCCGAAACAGAAAAACGGCATATCAATTCTTATGGAGCTTGCAGGCAGTTTTACAGGGTAACCCTGGCCCGAACAGCTAGCAACGGCATAAATATCACCACCATTTTCTTCGCCCACAAATACTACTTCTCGTTGTGTGGTTTGTCGCTGTTGATACAGTGCCGCAATAACAGTGGTAGATGCGGAAAACGAACCTCCGTTGGTTAATATAATTAGCTTTCCAGTGTAGGGATGTTTTGCTACAGCGTTTCTGCCTTCTATCATAAGGTCTACATATTTTTCTTTAATAAAAAGGCTACTATCATTTTGTAAAAACTCTGAAGGATTGTCAATAAAGCCTTTAATATCATCTGTTATATCAACCGTGTATTGGGTGTATTTAAATTGTTTAGCTGGTACAGATATTACAGTTTTCTCTGCACTTTTGTAGGCTGCAAGGTATTGTAATAATATATTTTCATAACCATCGCCACCGCCTTCATTGTTACGTAAATCAACAATCACATTTTTAGTTTTTTGTTTGGCTATATCTTCAAAGGTATTGGCTAAAAATGCTTCATAGTTTTGTCCAAATTGTTCTATCAAACCTTTATAAAAAGTACCAATTTTTATATAAGCCGATTTATTGGGCAGGTTTGCCTTGTAGGCTAATTGCGTTCCATATTGGCTTATGCTTTTTCCGTTTTTTGCATAGTAAATACTGTCTACTGTTTTGGGTGTCAATAACTCAATGTAGTAATGGGTTTGGCTTTTTTCAATCTCAATCTTTACGCCGTTTTGGTTAGGATACAACAGGTTATATAAAAAATGAAAGTAAAAGTATTGGGAGAGTGAGTAGGTTTTAAAGGTTTCATTAATGCCGTCGGCAGGCATATAAGCCAGCATTTTTTGAATAAGTTGTTGGCTGGTTTGGTTACCAATACTTTTTAATATGGCATACCGTGGAAAAAGTTGTTCTTTACTACAATCCTCCTTTATAATAAGTTGATTATTTGCAATAAGCAGTTCGAATGGCAGGTAAAGCTTTTGGGTTTCTAACACGGCCATTCTATAATTTACATTTCCTTTATTAGGTAGCGATACGCCCGAATGACCGTGACGCAGCGATGCAATTAAATAGCGTAATCGTAAATAAAACGATTCAATGCTAGCATTTTCCGTAAAAGTGTTTTCAATACTATCGCATTTTTTTTGGAAGCTATTTTTATCAATAAAATAGTATAGCCCAGCGTGCCCTTCCTGTAAAGCCCCTTTAAAAATGGCAAAATCTTCTTTTTGCTGCTGCAAACTCAGCCTCTGCGTTTGGGCTAATAACGGCACCTGGCAAAAAACGCCAACGAATAATAGTAGAATGATTGTCTTATACATTGCATTTTATTTGGCTTACAAAACTCATGGTGTATTGGTATTCTGGCGTGCCAAATCATGCTTTATAGGTGTCAAATAATGGCAAGTTTGTACTTATTACATCTAAATCTTGCCAATTCCTCATCCTCTCAGTTTTTATTGGTGAAATAAGTTTTTGGCTTTAGCGTAAGTTTTGCCAATCGGCTTTGTGTAAATGGTACACTACATGGGGTAGCATAGTTCCATTGTTTTCAAAAAGCTCCTCCTGAAAAAGTACCGCCCCTAATTTTTCCACAGCTTTGCGGGAACGGATATTGTTTACGCCTACATGAAAAACAACAGTATCTACTTGGGTAAATGCATAATCAATCATTAATTTTTTACAGTGGGCATTGTATTTTCCACCCCAATAGGCCCTTGCTAAAAAAGTATAGCCGATAGATACGCAGCTATGTTCTGGCAAATAATTGTAGAAACGGCTGCAGCCAATGATGGCGTTGGTAGCAGCATCCAAAATTGCGAAGGCCATACCACCATCTACTGCTTCTGAAAAATATTGTTGAAATACGGGTTCTTGGTAACGGTTCCAAGCTGGGTGCTGTTCCCAAATTAGTGGGTCGCTTGCTGCTGCATACATTTCTGTAAAATGTTTGTTATCAAGCGGTTGTAATAGTACTAAGATGGTGCTAAGTTTGGTTGGTTGCCACAGGGTCGACATATGTATAATTTTTTCTATGATTTCTTTAACAAACCTACTTCAACAAATCCATATCTAGGCAGTTATTAGTGGTTCAATAATCACTCTATGATGAAGAAACTTTTATTGGCCGTGCTATTGGTAGTACCTACCTTGGTCACTTTTGCCCAGCGTAAAAGAGCTGCTGCTAACAGCAAAGCTGCTGAAACTACCACTGTTACTGATTCTGCCGCATGGCGTGCAGAGCGGTATGTAATTAACCGTGATAGTGCCTATGCCGACCCACGGGTAGGTTTACGTAAATTAATGGGTGGTAACCGCCGTTTTGTAGAGGGAAAAAGCATCCGTCCACGGCAAGATTACAACACCTTAAAGCAACTAGAAAACGGTCAAGCACCATTTGCTACTATTGTGGGTTGTTCAGATTCTCGTGTACCCAATGAATTGATTTTCGACCAAGGTTTGGGCGACTTATTCATCATCCGTACTGCTGGTCAAGTATCTGCCGCAGCTAGCTATGGTAGTATGGAGTTTGCTACGCTAAAGCTAAAAACTAAGTTGATTGTTGTGTTGGGTCATACCGAGTGTGGTGCAGTAGCAGCCGCTGTTTCAAACCCAGAAAACCCGCCAGGCCATATAGTTACGTTGATTAACGATATTAAGCCTGCCGTAAAAAAATCTAGTCACCAAATGGGCGACCGTGTGCAGAATGCTGTACGCCAAAACGTGATAGAACAAGTAAACAATCTTCGTGAATTAGAGCCTATTCTAGCCAAAAAATTTGCAGATGGCGAAATATTAATTGTAGGTGCAGTGTACGATATACACACTGGTAAAGTAGAATTTATACCAGAAACACTGAACAACCTACCACAGCCTAAACAAAAATCATAGTAACAAAAAATATCATGCATAAATTCCTTGCCGGTAGCATAGCCCTAACACTTTTTAGCGTTGGGGCTTTTGCCCAAAATAACCGTGTGGCCGATCAAAATAATGTGGGTTGGTTTACCAATAATACTACTTTTCAATTAACCAAAAAATGGGGTATACATGCTGAATACCAATGGCGTAGAGACGATTTTGTAACCAACTGGCAGCAAAGTTTGGCAAGGTTCGGTGTAAACTATCAAGTAGCTCCCGGCGTGCTATTGCGTGCTGGTGGAGCCTATATAGATACGTATAATTATGGCGATATTCCATTACAGGCCGCAGGTAGAACTTTTCCGGAATATAGAACCTTTCAAATGGTGCAATTAGCGGAAAAAAAGGGTAGGGTGGAGTTTAGTCACCGTTTTATGCTAGAGCAGCGATGGGTAAAAAGTTTTTCCGATGCAAGTTTGCCCAAGGCGGATAGAACTACCTACCAAAATCGCTTGCGATACATGTTTAGAATGCAGGTGCCGCTGAACAAGCCCACCATGACCAACAATACTTTTTACGCCGCTGCGTACGATGAAATTTTTATTGGTTTTGGAGAAAATGTAAACGCCAATGTTTTTGATCAAAACCGGTTGGGTTTATTGCTGGGGTATAGGTTTAATAATACGGTACGTGTAGAAGGTGGCTATTTTAACCAAATAGTGCAGCTCGGCCGCTTGGTAAATAATAGAAATGTTTTTCAATACAACGGAGGCTTTATTATTAATTCCTTTATCAATCTCGATTTACAGAAAAAGAAAAAATAGCGCCTTAAAATTGAATTAAGAGTTTTTGGGTTCTGTGTTTACTGCAGCGAACAAGTTATTTTTAACAAGATGTTATACATCGCTGTCCCTTTCAACCACAACCCTGAAACCCACTAATGAATACAAAAAGCAAGTGATGAGCTTGCTTTTTTGTTGCCCATAACCCACCAAACTCACCCGTAATTACCCTAGCTTAACAAGGCTGATGCTGTTATATTTGCAACAATTACGCAGATTATGAGCGAGGAAAGAAGTTTACATTTTTTAGAAGAAATTATAGAGGCCGATTTAGCAGCAGGAAAGCATAACAGTATACTTACACGTTTTCCGCCAGAGCCTAACGGTTATTTACATATAGGCCATGCAAAAAGTATTTGCCTAAATTTTGGGTTGGCCCAAAAATATGGTGGTGCTACCAACCTTAGGTTTGATGATACCAACCCGGTAACAGAGGATACGGAATATGTAGAAAGCATAAAAGAAGATATTCAATGGCTGGGCTTCAGCTGGAAGCAAGAGCTATACGCCAGCGATTATTTTGAACAACTCTATCAATTTGCTGAAACCCTTATACAGAAAGGGTTGGCGTATGTAGATGATAGTACTAGCGAGGAAATTGCTGCTCAAAAAGGCACACCATATACCACAGGTGTGCGAAATAAATTTTCGGAAAGAACGGTAGAGGAAAATCTAGAATTATTCCGTGCTATGCGTGCCGGAAAATATAAGGATGGCGAAAAAGTACTACGTGCCAAAATAGATATGGCTAGTACGGAAATGCTTTTGAGAGATCCTATCATGTATCGCATCAAACACGCACATCACCACCGTACTGGCGATCAATGGTGTATTTACCCTATGTACGATTTTGCCCACGGCCAAAGCGATAGCATAGAAAATATCACCCATAGCATTTGTACGCTGGAGTTTATACCACACCGCCCTTTATACTTTTGGTTTATAGAGCAATTAGGAATTTTCCCAACGGTACAGTACGAATTTGCTCGCCTAAATCTTACGTACACCGTAATGAGTAAGCGGAAATTATTACAGCTAGTAAACGATGGTCATGTAAACGGCTGGAACGACCCCCGGATGCCCACCATCAGTGGCTTGCGTAGGCGTGGGTATACCCCGGAAAGTATTAGAGATTTTTGCGATAAAGTAGGTGTAGCACGTAGAGAAAATTTGATAGATTTAGGATTGCTTGAATTTTGTGTACGCAACCATTTGAATAAAATAGCTCAACGCCGTATGGTGGTATTTGACCCTATCAAAGTAGTTATTTCCAACTTTGAATCGAAGCTAGAATGGTTACCAACGGAGAACAATCCGGAAGATGAAAATGGAGGTGTAAGGCAAGTGCCGTTTACCAAAGAGTTATGGATAGAAGCGGAAGATTTTATGGAGAATCCGCCTAAGAAATATTTCCGTTTGGCGCCTGGCCAAATGGTGCGTTTAAAAAGTGCCTACATTATTACTTGCAATGAAGTAGTGAAGGATGCGGAAGGGAAAGTAACGCAGCTAAATTGTACGTATTTACCCAATAGCAAAAGCGGTGAAGATACCAGTGGAATCAATGTAAAAGGCACCCTACATTGGGTAAGTGCAGCACATGCCGTACCCGTGGAAATACGAGAGTATGATAGACTATTTACGGTGGAAAATCCTGCTGCCGAAGAAGGTGATTTTAAAGATTTTATCAATCCAAATTCACTTCATATGATAAGTAATGCATATGCGGAACCAGCCTTGGCCCAAGCAACAGCAGTAGAGCATTTTCAATTTGTACGCAAAGGATATTTTAAGTTGGATGAAGATTCAACGGCCGATAAACTAGTGTTTAACAGAACCGTTACTTTAAAAGATACTTGGGCTAAAACCGCTCAAAAATAGTATGCTCAGTAGCCAAACTATAGCCGCCCAGTTGCAGCGTTTAGTAAAATGGCAACCCGGTAAACATTTGCCAATATTGGTGGCCGTAAGTGGTGGTGCCGATAGTATGGTATTGCTACACTTGCTGCACACTTTACAACTGCCGCTGCAGGTAGTGCATTGTAATTATCAGCTACGTGGGGAGGAAAGTAACAGAGATGCTGCTTTGGTACAGCAATATTGTACCCATCATGCCATTCCTTATACCATTCAGCTATGTACGCTGCCTGCTCAGGGTAATATACAAATGCAGGCAAGGGAAATGCGGTATGCTTTGTTTCAACAATTAGCTACAGAAAATGGCTGCCTTTACATAGCTACGGCACATACCGCTACCGATAATGTGGAAACTAGTTTGCATCATTTTTTTCGTGGTACCGGCTTACAAGGCGTGGCAGGTATCCCCGTGAAAAATGGCAATATTATTCGTCCGTTATTGGGTGTTACTCGTTCACAAATTGAAGCCTACGCGAAGCAATATGAAGTGCCATTTGTAAACGATAGTAGCAATGCTACTAGTAAATACACCCGCAATTTTTTTAGAAACCAAGTATTGCCCTTGGTGCAGGAACGTATACCCAACGCTGCTACCAATGCGGTACAAACCATGCAGCATCTACAGGCGGCTCAGCATTTTTATAAAGCGGCTATAGCACAAAAACTAACCAAGCTTGTACAAAAGCACGGCAATGGTGCACAGCTTGCTATTCCAGCATTATTAAAGCAGCCCTTTTATACTACGCTGTTATGGGAGTGGGTGCAGCAATACCATTTTGATGCTACGCAACTGACAGAAATTAAGAAGCTATTAACCGCACAAAACGGTGCCAAACAGGCCAACGAATATTGGCAAATAATCAAGAATAGAAATTTTTTGATAGCCTCTCCTGTAGTTCCATTTCCTGAACATGTCCATATTTCATTATCAATTCCTGGTGAGGTAGTTTTACCTAATGGGAAACTGATAGCTACTTTGTGTAACCAATTACCGCAGGATTGGAAAGCACAAGCACCCCATACAGTATACGTTCCAGCGGAACTATTGAAAAACGGAATACTACGCCGGTGGCAGGAGGGAGATTATTTTTACCCGTTGGGATTAGGCAAAAAGAAAAAGCTAAGTCGGTTTTTTATAGATGAAAAGCTAAGTATCCTAGAAAAAAAAGAAGTTTGGTTACTTACAAAAGGCGATCATATAGTTTGGATAGTAGGTAGAAGACTAGATGACCGTTACAAAATTTCAGGGCAATCAACACAGTTTATAAAACTAGTATGGCAAAGTTATTTCTAAGTATCTGTTGTACCCTTTTCATATCGTATGCACAAGCCTACGGTAACAACGATAGTTTGGTAACTATTTTATTGCAAAAAATTTGCGGACTACAAACCCAAGCCGACAAGCGATATTTCCCGGATGGAATTTTTCCTGCTTATAGGCAATACCATAAAAATGAGCGACAAATAAAGCCCGACGATAATATATTTTACAATGGTTTAATTGTTTATACACTGAACCAATTTTTGCCTGCTTACACACCCGAACAACGGCAGCTAGTGCAAAGTGTACACGCCAAAACTGAGCAGGCTGCCTGGCAATACCGTAACTTAAAAGGTAAAGGAACTTTTAACTTTTGGAAAACCCACCCGAAAAAAGTATTCCCCAACAGCGGCTGGATTAACTGGTTGGATAATATCAATGCCCTGCCCGATGATATGGATGATACAGTAATGATGCTAATGGCTTTGCGAAAGAATAAAGACACTGCCGCAGCTATGCACCAGTATATGCAAGGCTTTGCTAATGGTGGAAAAAAACGTATTCAAAATACGTTTTCTCATTACCAAAATTTGCCTGCGTACAGCACTTGGTTTGGCGTAAAAATGCCAATAGATTTTGATGCATGTGTGATGAGTAATGTGCTACTTTTTGTACAGCAGTACCAGCTCCCGTTGACGAGGCACGACTCCGCAAGTTTACAGTTTATTACAACGGTGATTGATAGAAACGAGCACCTACACCATGCTAGCTATATAGCACCGCACTATGCTACTCCCGCAATTGTTATGTACCATATTAGTAGGTTGATGGCCGTAAAACCTTTGCCAGCATTGGAAAACAGAAAATCAGAATTAGTAAGGCAAACCGATAGCTTGTTGCAAAATGCCACGGGTGTAATGGAACAAATTTTATTAAGCAATGCCTTGCTGCGTTGGGGAGTAAAGCCAGCCAACACCACGCTGTTGCAAGAAAATTGGATGAAACAATTGGCGGAAAACGATGAGCCTTTTTTTATAGCCAATATGGCTAGTATGGCTAAAAATCCTTTCAAAAATTGGATAGGAAATACAGGAATTGGAAAGTTTTATTATTACTGTCCTGCCTACAATTACACCTTATTTTTAGAACATTTATTTTTATACAATGGGTATCAACCAGCCAGCATTTCAGCAAATTAGTACACAGTTAGCCGAGGCTGCTGCACAGCTAGTAGCCGTGAGTAAAACAAAACCAGTGGTCGATGTGCAAGCTATGTACACACTTGGGCAACGCCATTTTGGAGAAAACTATGTGCAGGAACTGGTGGAAAAGCAGGAACAATTACCAGCAGATATTCATTGGCATTTTATTGGTCATCTACAAACCAATAAAGTAAAATACATAGCACCGTTTGTAACCTTAATTCACGGGATAGACAGCGAAAAATTACTAGCTGAGGTGCAAAAGCAAGCCCAAAAATATGAGCGTACTATAGGTGTGTTATTACAAATACATATAGCAGCGGAAGAAACTAAATTTGGCTTGGATGCTCCAGAACTAGCAGCATTATTGGCTACCGATACCGCTGCAAAATTCCCGAATGTGAGGATAGTAGGACTGATGGGAATGGCATCTTTCACTGCTGATACCGAACAAATTCACCGAGAATTTAGCAGTTTACAGCAGTTATTTATAAAATACCAATCGCATTTTAGCGTAGAAAATACGATGTTTACTACACCACAATTATCTATGGGTATGAGCGGCGACTATACCATTGCATTGCAATATGGTGCCACACTAGTACGGATAGGTAGTTTATTATTTGGTGAACGAAATAAAAAATAAGTAATATGAAAAAGCTGTTTGTACTGTGTTTGGTGTTAGCCGGTGTAGCGAAAGTTCAGGCCCAAAAAACCTTGTATTTTATACGCCATGCCGATAAAGATACTAGTCAGCAAGCTGCCGGTTCAGCATTTATGCTAGCTAGCAATCCACCATTGTCTGCAAAAGGTAAACTACAAGCCAATTACTGGAAGCAGTACTTTGATAGCATTCCGTTGCAAGCGGCTTATACTACCAATTTTGATAGAACTATAAAAACAGTAGAGCCCACCGCTCTATCTAAAAATATCACCGCTTTATTATACAATGCTAAGGATGCTGAGCACTTTGCTGAAACCATTGTGGAAGGTGCTGCTAACCATATTTTAGTGGTGGGGCATAGCAATAGTTCGCCGGTGTTAGCTAGTTTTTTTGCGGGTATACAGCCGCCATTGCCAGCTATGCCTGAAACTGTTTTTAATAGCTTGTATATAGTACATAACTATCCTGCCAAACCAAGATTAGAAATAAGAACCGTGGCCTTACCTTAGTTTTTCGCTAAGCGGTTAGGATAATCAAACACAATTTGGCAAAAGGCTTTTACACCGTTGTATAATTTGCTGTCATCTACTATAAAATCTGCCGTGTGGTGGGGAGCTGCTTTAGCAGCATCGGTTCCTGCGGGCATACCTCCAAAGTAGAAAAAGAAGCTAGGAACTTTATCGGCAAAAAAGGAAAAATCTTCTGCACCAGTAACCCAATTCATAGGGGCTACTTGGGTTTTACCAACGGCTTTTTCTAAGCTAGGAACAATGGATTGCACCAAGGCCGAATCGTTGAAAGTAATTAATGTTTTATTTTCTATGTTCACTTCTGCGGTGCCGCCATTTAGGGCAGCCGTTTCTTCAGCCGTTTTCTTTACTTGGGCCAATACTTTTAATCGTTCTTCCTTATCAAGCGTTCTAATGGTTCCCAATAGTTCAGCCTCCTCTGGTATAATGTTAAAGCGTACACCACTGTGTATCGCCCCAACGGTTACCACTACAGGTGCTTTTACAATATTGCTTTGTCGGCTTACAATGGTTTGTAAATTATTGACAATTTGCGAGGCTATCACTATCGGGTCCACCGCCAACCAAGGCTGCGAACCATGCGATCCTTTACCTTTTACTTTTACCTTAAATAAATCGGCCGACGCCATGAAACCGCCGGGTTTGTAGCGTATTTCACCTACTGGTATGCTGCTGCTTATATGTAGGCCAAAAGCGGCTTCTACTTTAGGGTTATCTAGTACGCCTTCCTTTACCATTAACGCTGCTCCGCCTTCCTCACCTTCAGGGGCACCTTCTTCTGCCGGCTGAAAAATAAATACTACGGTGCCTTGTATTTGAGCTTTGTGTTTGGTAAGTGTTTCCGCTGTACCCATTAAAATTGCTGTATGCGTATCGTGGCCACAGGCGTGCATTACACCTACTTTTTGTCCGTTAAACTCTGTGGTTACTTTACTGGCATACGGCAAGCTATTTCGCTCTACCACTGGTAGTGCATCTATGTCGGCCCTTAGGGCTATTACCGGTCCGGGTTTGCCACCTTTTAGTATGGCTACTACGCCCGTCTTGGCTATGCCTGTACGCACTTCTAAACCAAGACTTTGTAAATGTTTTGTTATATACGCTGCCGTGTTCACCTCTCTATTACTAAGCTCTGGGTATTGGTGCAAATGTCTACGCCATGTAGTGAGTTTTGGTTGTAAACTTTCGGCGGTTTGCTGCCATGCTGTATTTTGGGCATCGGCCGAAGTAGCCAATAAACTAAGGGCTATTAGGGTGGCTCCGTTTATTCTTTTATTCATAATATTTCTTAAATTCATATACATCGTATTCTATAAAATCGGCTACTTTAATTCCGATGGTTTTATCGTTCAATTCATCCTTTAAAAACTTCACAGCGTGTATGCCCATTACAGGATTACTGTAGCTTAATAGCCATTCACCATCGCTCATGTATTGCAATGTGGCTGTAAGGTTTTTGTGCGATTTAAAGGTAAGTAGCACATCGTTTCCTTGCGGCTTCATCGTCATTATGCCATATAAGGGGTGTATGTATGCACCTTCGTATTCCTTTATATTGCGGGGGTTGGGCTGTGCATGAATTCTTTTTTGTAGGGCAGCTATATCATCTTTCGTTTTCTTTTTTGTGGCAATATAATCAGCCACACCTTCTACGGATTTGTTGGGCGTTTTATCTGGGTGTAAATAGCTATCAATAATATCTTCCGTAAGCGATACAAAAAGTCCTTGATTATCTTGGTTGGTAAGTATTACCACGCCTAGTTTTTCTTCTGGTAGTATACCTACACTGCTTACCATGCCGCTGGCGCCACCGGTATGGTGTATATAGGTTTTGCCATCATAATCCTGCACAAAAGCCCCCAAGCCATACCCCATAAAATGAGAAACAGGATCGGTAATTTTTCGGCTGCGTAAAATAGTAACTACATCTCTTGTTTTTTGTATAGCTCGCCATGGTATTACTTGTTTGCCCTGCCATTTACCGCTATCTATTTGGCATTGTAGCCAATTAGCCATTTCCGATACGTTGCTTACTATGCTGGCCGCAGGGGCTAAATTATCCCACTCATCGTAGGGCACTTGCTGTAAACTTCCATCGCAGGCAGTGGTATAAGGTTTGGCAATATGCGGGAACTGGTCGGCATTTTTACTCAATACTTGTGTGTTTTTCATGCCTAACGGTTGCAAAATACTGTCGTACACAAATACTTCCCAAGGTATACCCGTAGCAGCGGGAATAATTTCGCCGGCAGTTAAATAGCAACTATTGCAGTAACCAAAGTTTTGCCTAAACGGTGTGCTTGGTTTCATCAGTCGCATCCGGTACATAATTTCTTGGCGAGATAAATTACCATCAAAAAAAGTAAAATCACCTTGGAAAGTTTTGGTACCTAAGCGGTGGGTAAGCATATCTCGTACAGTTACCAATTGCGTAGCGGCCGAATCGTACAACCTAAATTTGGGATAGTACTTCGTAATTTTATCGTCAAGGCTTATTTTCTTTTGTACATCTAACCAAGCCAGCGCTGTACCCGTAAATAATTTGGTGTTACTAGCTACAAAAAATAGCGTTTCCGCAGTTACTTTTTCTTTCTTGGTAGTATCGGTAAAGCCATAGCCTTTGGCATGCACCACTTGTCCGTTTTTTACAATGGCCACGGCCATTCCGGGTACATCGTACTGTAGGCGTACGCTTTCTATATAATCGTCTAGTTTATTAATAAACTTATTGGTTTGTGCTGTAAGCTGTGTGGCTGTTAGCACGGTAGCCATTAACCCAAAATATTTTTTTTTCATATTGTAATGTATTCGTTGTCTATTAATCTTACCCCATGTAAAAAAGCGGCTACTAATACCACTAAATTGGTTTGTCCATCCCACTCCTGTACCTCGGTTAGGGTGGTGGGTTCGCAGATGGCTACGTAATCTATTTTTTCAAAGCCAGCGGCAAGCAAGTTGGTTTTTATATGCTCTGTTAAAGCCGTGAGTTTGCCAGGTTTTAGTTGGGTTTTTAGCCAAGCCATATTTTGGTAAATAGCCAAAGCCTGCTGCTGCTGAGGTTCCGTTAACCGTGTATTGCGGCTACTTAAAGCCAAGCCTTGGGTATTACGCACCGTGGGTACAATGTGTATTTGGGTGGGTAAGGCTAAAAAATCTACTAGCCATTGCAATACCATACACTGCTGAAAATCTTTCTGACCCAAAAAAAGTTGGTGTGGTTGCACTATATCCAATAACCTATGCACCACTTGGCACACACCTTGGTAATGGTTGGGCCTAAAGGCACCTTCCAGTACATTTTCTAAATTACCTAATGGATAGTGTTGGCTAGCCTGAACACCCGTGGGGTACATTTCCTGCACGGAGGGTATAAACAGTACATGGCAGCCTTGTTGTTCCAGGCATTCTATATCGGCCTCTAGGGTGATGGGGTACTTGTCAAAATCGTTCGCATCGTTAAACTGTGTAGGGTTTACAAATATGCTACACACCGTAAGCTGGGTGGTTTGTAAACTCTGTTTTACCAGCTGTAAATGCCCTTCGTGTAAAGCACCCATGGTGGGTACAAAGCCAATTTGCTGGCCCGTGGTTACGGCTTTGGCTAAGTATTGCTGTAATTGTGTAATTTTTTTAAATAGTACCATATGCAGCTGTAAAGCGTTGGTGCTGTGGGGCAAAACCGTATTTGTAGTAGAATTACCCTACCTTTGCACACTCAAATTGGAGATAATTAGCGTAAATTAAGCTGTGGAATGTCTACAAAAAAAAGAATTTTATTTATTGCTACAGAAATGTCGCCTTACTTGGAACTTACCGAGTTTGCCGATATTGTAAATAAGCTAGCAATAAAAAGCAACGATAGTGGGTTAGAAGTAAGATGCATCATGCCACGTTTTGGTGTTATAAATGAACGTAGGCACCGTTTGCACGAAGTAGTTCGCCTTTCTGGTATCAACGTAAGTGTAGACGACGATGATTACCCACTACAAATTAAAGTAGCTTCGTTACCCAATGCCCGTTTACAAGTTTACTTTTTGGATAACGAAGATTTTTTCAAAAGGAAAGACCAAATTTTTCACGACGAAAACGAAACTTGGTTCGACGATAACGATTTAAGAACGGTATTTTTTTGCAAAGGTGCTCTGGAAACCGTTAAGAAATTTGGTTGGAGCCCGGATGTAGTACACTGCAGCGGCTGGATGACAGGCTTAATACCCATGTACATTAAAACCGTTTACAAACGGGAACCCGTGTTTGCCCATAGCAAGGTAGTTTTTACCATAGGTAGCCAGACATTTTCAGAAAATTTAGGCGATAGTTTTTTAAAGAAGGCACAAATAGCTCCTACCATTACCCAAAAAGAATTGGATATTTATAAAGCGGCAGATAATACAGCCATGTACCGTGGTGGAGCTCATTTTGCTGATGCTGTTACCTTTGGTACAGATGAGGTAGAGCCTAGTTTAGCAGCCGATTTTGCCAAAGTAAGAGGTAAAAGAATACTGCCTTTCAGAAGCTGGGAAGCCGATTTAACAGACTATTTAGATTTATATAACGAGATTGCCTCTAAGTAATTACCGTTTACAACCATACATACGTGCGTACAAATTTTTTATACCTACCACTGCTTTTATTATTTGTTTTTACCGCCTGCCAGCGTATTTCTAACACCACGGTAGGTAGCGATTTAATTCCACCGATAGACGGTGTTAACACTAGGGATACTTTTTTAACTGTACAAAGTCGCAATGCTGGTATTGATACTTTTGGTGTACAAGCATCGGAGCCACATGCCTTGGGTTTTATAGGCAATGACCCAGTGTTTGGAACCACCCAAGCGGGTATTGGTTTGGAACTAAAGCCAGGGTTTTTCCCCTATGTGTTTGAAGTAAGCAAGGATTCGCTGAGTTTAGATTCAGTTGTTTTGGTACTTAACTACGCAGGCTACTGGGGCGATAGTACAGCACCCTTAAGTTTGCAAGCATCGGAAATAAACAATACCCGTCCACTTCGTCCAGATTCATTGTATAAAAATGTAGATATTATACCTACATCTGGCGTATTGGGAACGGCTACCGTAATACCCAACCGCTTAGACGATTCTGTTTTTACTTTTAGAGATACTACCAATAATCAAATTCGTATTCGGCTAAATAACTCCCTCGGGGTAAGGTTACTCAATACCTTTGATAGCTCCAATGCCTATAAAAGTGATTCTGCTTTTAGAGCCGCTTTTGCTGGTATTTATGTAGAAGGCCAAAGTGGAAATACTTTAGTAAACGTG
>RDXK01000099.1 GCA_004292605.1 Bacteroidota bacterium | reverse complement strand
CACAGCTTTTACCGCCACTGGTTTAGTAAACGGTAACAACATAACAGCAGTAAGTTTAAGCAGTACCGGTTCACCAGCAACAGCCAATGTGGGTACATACCCAATAGTAGCAAGTGCCGCGGTAGGTACGGGATTAAGTAACTATAGTATTAGTTACACAGATGGTACCTTAACTGTTACACCAGCCACATTAACCATCACCGCCAGCAACCAAGTAAAATGCCAAGGCCTAGCGTACAGCTTTACCAACGCAGATTATACAGTAGCCGGATTGGTAAATGGCAATACCGTAACAGCCGCTACGTTAAATAGTTTGGGAGCCACAGCCGCCACAGCAGCCGGTACTTACACTATTACACCAAGTGCAGCAGTAGGCACAGGTTTAAGTAACTATAATATTGTATATGTAAACGGAACATTTACGGTAAATGCTTTACCGGTGGCCGCCATTACATCCGCTACCACTGTGCTATGCGGCCCTTCAGCCAGTATAGTACTAAGTACAAGCGGCGGAGCAAATTATCAATGGTTCTTAAATAATACCGCCATCAGCGGAGCATTGAACAGCAGCATTACTGCCAGTAGTGTAGGTAACTATACAGTACGTATTACTACAGCCCAAGGTTGTGTAGCCAATGCAACAAATAGTGTAACATTAACACAATTATTTGCACCGGTAGCTTCCTTCAGTTTTGATAGATTTTGTACCAACACTGCGGTAAACTTTACCAACCAAAGTACCGTAAATACAAGCGGAGCAGTAAGCTATGTATGGAGTGATAATGTGGGCAATAGTAGCAACAGTACCAACGCAGCATTTACCTATAGCACTGCAAACAACTATAGTGTAAAACTAATAGTACGTAGCAATGTATGTAGTAATTTAGCAGATAGCATTACTAGGGTAGTAGCTGTAGAGGCACCAAGAACAGCGGTACGCCTAGCAACACAAGATGCTATTTTAGGTGAGAACCTACCACTACAGGCTAGAACCTTTGGTACACGCTACACATGGACACCTAGTACAGGTTTAAGCAACAGTTTCATCAGCAATCCTACTACCAATATTACCGCCGAGCAAGAGTATAGAATACGTATAGAAGCAGCTAGTGGGTGTATAACTGTAGATAGCTTAAGAGTGAGGATACAGCAAGCTTACAACCTATTTGTGCCCAACATATTTACACCCAATGGCGATGGCGTGAACGATAGGTTAATGATAGTGCCGGTAGGTATAAAAGAGTTACAATTCTTTAGAGTATTTGATAGAAGCGGTAAGCGTTTGTTTGAAACGTCAAATATTACCAGCGGTTGGGATGGTACCTATGGCGGTGTATTACAGCCACTAGCCACGTATGTATGGACAGCCCGCGGGTTAGATAAAGATGGTAACAGTATTTATAGAGAAGGAACCGTAACACTATTACGATAGTATACCAACCAATCAATCATCAACAGTTAAACGAACACCACCCTAGTTCAATCAACCCCTCCCGTTTAGAGTAACAAAACAGGAGGGTATTTTAAAGATTCCTCAACTAAAGTACCATGCAAACAAAAACTAAAATTTCGAGCGGTATAATCACACTTTTCTTGGCTATGGTAAGCAGTCAATTTTGTCAAGCACAGGATCCTCATTTTTCGCAATACTTTGCGTCGCCATTAACCGTTAACCCATCATTTACGGGGAAAGGTGTGGAGAATATGCGAGTGGCTGCCAATGTACGCTCCCAGTGGTGGGGTTCTTCTATCAGTCCGTATAATACCGCCACCTTGTCTATAGAGCAGCGAATTGCGGCCAATAGAACGGGCGACGATGAGCTGGCAATAGGTGCGTTAATGCTTACCGATGGTAGTAATAATAACATATTAAAGAACAATTATTTTGGCTTGTCTGTAGCGTATAACAAAGGGTTAAATGCGGATGGTGTAAATAGTTTAGGTGTAGGATTATCCATGAACTATGCTAACCGAGTGTTAGATGCGGGTAAGTTTCGTTTTCAGGATCAGTTTGGGAGCATGGGTTTCCAGCGTAGTATTCCTAGCAATGATTTTATAGCTATTCAAAAGAATAGTTATGTTGATTTTAATGCTGGAGTAAATTACAGCCACACGAAAAAGAAATGGGGTTATACCGTAGGTGTGGGATATTTTCATGCGGGTAGGCCGGTGGAGGGCGTATATGAGAACAATCGGTATCAGTTAGATACCCGTACCACCTTATCGTTCAATAATTGGTATGAGGTGGGGAGTAACCAAGCTAAGCTACATATCAATGCCTTCACAAGTTTGCAAGGTAGTACAAGGCTATACACCGTAGGTGCTATGTATCAAATACCATTACATGGCGAAGAAGCCTTGAAGAGCGTGAACCTAGGTTTATACCATAGAGTAGGCGATTCGTTCTACCCATACGTTTCCTTACAAGCCCAGAATTGGCTATTGGGCCTCAGTTACGATGCTGTTACCAGTCAGGTTAAAACAGCGTTCAACTCCGTTCGTAGTATGGAGCTAAGTTTTGTGATTCAATTACCCCATAAAAAACTAAGCAACAAGCCCAACAAGCAAATAGTACAGTGGTAGGTGATTCAACTATTCACATTCGTTATACATTATGCTTGTAAGATAATTTAATATTTCGTTGTAGTCACTTTATATAAATCTACAATTGGTATTCTCGTAACTAATGGTTCTTGAGGTGTCCGAAACGCAAGTTATTACTAAGAATAGAACAGTTTTTAAAATTAGTTTTGTATGTAGGATTAGTCTTTTTACAAATCTATTCAAAAGGTTGCCGATAGAATATTTGATTTGTTTCATGCGTGGCTAGTTCTGATTATATTGGAGTACGAATGTTCATATTTCGTGTATCGTCACGGTGGGTAACCACATTTTCACCTTACCTTTAAACTATGCGTAAATGCTTGTTTCCTTGTTTAGTAACCATATTACTTTCTGCAAGCTGTAAAAAGCCTTTAGCGGAGCAAGGCCGAGCTACTGCTACAGCCAAGTATATAGATGCTTTTACTTGGGTGCAAAACGGAACTATGCCGCTGGTAATAAGTGTACCACATGGCGGTACTTTGGCGCCCGATAGCATAGCCGACAGAACCTGCCCCAACATTACCACGGCAGTAGATACATACACTGTAGAATTGGTGAAAGCCATAGATAGCGTAGCAAAGCAGGATTATCAATTTCAACCTTTTATTGTGTTAACGCAACTGCGTAGAATAAAGCTGGATCAAAATAGAGATTTACCCGAAGCTACTTGTAGTACACCTTTTAAATATATGTATTGGAGCAATTTTCATAACGCTATCGATAGCTCTATCAATACAGTCTTAGCAAAGTATCCAAGCTGTTTGTATATCGATTTACATGGTCATGGTCACCCTATCCAGCGCTTGGAGCTAGGTTATTTAATAAGCAAAGCACAGCTGCAAAATATCAGTTCCGTAACCATTGGTAATACCAGTGTTCGAGCGTTGGCTGTTCAAAATGGTGGACAAACACTGGCCAACTTGATAACAGGAAGCAATTCCTTCGGAAGTATTATGCAGGCCAAAGGCTTTCCAACAGTGCCTAGTGCTGCTATGCCTTTTCCTGCTGTGGCGGATGATTATTTTGATGGTGGTTATAATACTGCTAGATACACCAATAGGGCAAACGTTTTTGGTTTTCAAATAGAATCTAACTATACAGGTGTAAGGGCTACCGCTGCTCAGCGGGCACAGTTTGCTAAAGCTTTTATGCAATCGGTGGTACAATATTGCACCGCCAATACCAACTTATCGCCCAGTACTTTTGGGGAGTAAGAGGGACTATTCATCACCAACCTCTTCGTTTTTATACACAACACCAGTGCTAAGTGCATTGCGAATAAATTGCTTTTGGTAATGCCTATTTCTGCGGTGCTTTTTAGCATCGGCTCGTTTATTGTTTCGCTTATCGGTTACTATTTGCTCCAGCCTATTCAAATCGTCCGCCGCTTGAATTTGTTTGGGCGAGTTTCTTTTCATAGCAAAAATGGGTTATGTATTGCCCCTATAACACTATAAAAAAGCAATGGTTTACCAGCTCAGTTTTTGTAAAATTTTGCGTGCATAGTCAGCATCAGCACAGCATTAATTCAATTACAGTTGGTGTTAATCAATTATTTTTAGGCAAAAAAGTTATGCAGGCTATTACAGCAAAATATGGGTTATGGGTGGTGTTGATATGTATGTTTTCCTTCAGTAGCCAAGCCCAAAGTTCTGAGGCACCTTATAAACTTATTCCCACCATTCCGCCTTTTACCTTGTTAGCCGCGGATAGCAGCACCATTACCCAACGCAGCTTAGTAAAAGGGGCACCTACGTTTATTATGTATTTTAGTCCGGAGTGTGGACATTGCAAAATATCGGGCAAGGCTTTGGCAGATAGTTTACAATTTTTACCCGGAGTAAATATCGTGCTCGCCAGTTATCATGAGTTGCCTGCCATACAATCTTACGCTATGGAAACAGGTTTGTATGCACGTAACCAAGTATTTATGGGTAGAGATATTGCCTACGCCATACCCAGTTTTTTTCAAGTGAAAATGTTACCGTTTGTGGCGGTGTATAATAAGTATGGAAGGTTTGTAAAAGCCTACGAAAATGGCTTTCATGTGCAGGAAATTGTAGATGTACTACTGCCAAAGCCAACCGCAACAAAACCTTAATTGATAGTAATGAAATTAGTTCCGTTAAAGCAGTTTCCGATAGATAAAGCAGCATCTACCCAAAAAATTTGGAATGAGTACGATGCTATCCTTGGCGAGCTTGCTTTTAAAAATATTATTGAAGCCGTAGTAACAGAAATAAACACACATACCGCTGAACTAAATGCAGCCGATGGAGCAAGTAAAGGGTTTACAAGATTGGTTTTTAAAAAGAAGGCTGTGGTGCTGCAACTTTTGCTAAAGCAACATAAAATAGTACCTGCAGGTTACTATAAGCAAATCATGAGTTTGTTAGGCTTTAGCGGTATTGGCTTACCCATTGGTGCTGCCATTGGTACATTTACGGGTAATATGGGGCTGTTGGGAGTAGGATTACCCTTTGGGATGATCATTGGCTTTTTGATGGGTAAACGGCTCGACGCAAAGGCTGCCGAAGAAGGGCGACAAATTCAAATCTCTCATAAATAAGCACCCAACTTTGGAGGGTTTACAAGTATCATAGCATTGCTGTGCCAAATTTATTGCTCAAGTAAGCGACTGATAAATTGTGCGGTAGCTGAACTGTTCCTTACCGAAGCTGATGGTGATTTTTAGACTTATCAATCAAATTAAAAAAATAATAATGTAAATAAAAATCAGTTAAATCGCTAAAAAAATAGAAATTTACACGGAATTATTATTTATATAAATAAATGTTATATGTCAATGACTAAGCGATTAGCCATTGTTCCCTTTGCCTTACTGCTGCTTATTTTATTGGGAACATTTCTTCACCCCAGCGTACCCACACAAACCATTGTGGAAGGAATTTCCGCTGCCGATACCGCCTGGATGCTTAGTGCCACGGGCTTAGTACTGATTATGACGCCGGGCCTAGCCTTTTTTTATGGCGGCATGGTGGGCAAAAAAAACGTAATAAGTACCATGCTGCAAAGCTTTATTAGCATGGCCGTGGTAACCATATTATGGGTGGTAGTTGGGTTTAGCTTAGCTTTTGGCGATAGCATAAACGGTATCATTGGTAGCCCTACATCGTATTTCTTTTTTCAGCATGTGATAGATGGTCGCCCTTGGGAGCTAGCACCCACCATACCCTTTGTGCTATTTGCATTGTACCAATTAAAATTTGCCATCATTACACCGGCACTCATTACCGGAGCCTTGGCAGAACGAATTAAATTTACCTCGTATATTTTCTTCATTGTACTATTTACGCTGTTCATCTACTGTCCGTTGGCACACGCCACTTGGCATCCACAGGGTATTTTGGCTAAATACGGTGTACTCGATTTTGCTGGTGGTACAGTGGTGCACATGAGTGCTGGCTGGGCTGCCTTAGCGGGGGCCTTATTTTTAAAAGGCAGAACCAATAATAGTCATAGTCCGGCCAGGGTTACCTATGTACTTTTGGGCACAGGCCTATTATGGTTTGGCTGGTTTGGCTTTAATGCGGGTAGTGCTTTTGCCGCCAATGGCATTGCGGCAATTGCTTTGGCCACTACTACTACAGCCAGTGCAGCCGCTGCTTTTACTTGGATAATTTTTGATGCCGTAAAAGGGCGTAAACCCAGTGCCATGGGTACCTGTATAGGGGCAGTGGTAGGGTTGGTAGCCATTACACCAGCAGCTGGTTTTATTACTATTCCACACAGTTTGGCCATAGGCATTATTAGCAGTGTAGTAAGTAATTTGATGGTAGACTGGCGTACCAAAACCAATATAGACGATACCTTAGATGTGTTTCCCTGCCACGGTGTAGGTGGTATGGTGGGTATGTTGCTTACCGGCGTATTTGCTCACGGCAATATAAACCCCGCTGTAGTAAATAATGGATTGATATTTGGCACATCTACCTTATTTATAAAACATGTAGTGGCACTAATAGGTGTAAGTGTTTTTGTGTTTGTGGGCACCTATTTACTACTGCTTATTACCGATGCTGTTACACCTTTGCGTGTATTACCACATGAAGAAGAAATGGGGTTAGATAAGTCGCAGCACGGCGAAAGTCTATAGAAAAGGCCGCCTTTATAAAGCAGCCTTTTGTATTTTAGGTTTACTATGTTTTAAAACGTGGAATCCGAGCCGGATGTTTTTATTTTTCCAAAGTAGTTTTTAATTTATCCAGTCCAAATTGGAAATCAGCTCCTATCATTTCATCCATGTCTACAAATAGTTTCATCATGTTCATGGGGTAGGCCATTTCGCTTTCAAAACCCCAAGTAACCTTGGTGCTGGCTGCGTTTACCTCTTCCAGCTGCATAAAGCTGGTAGCCTTTGATTCAAAAGGTTCCATAAAACGGATGGCATAATCTAATCTTGTACCTGGCTGTATGGCGGTTATTTCTTGTTCGCCTTTGCCCACTTCATCGTTTTTACTTTCCCATGCCGAAACAAAACCCACGGTTCCATCGGTGCCGCGAAAGCTCTTAGCCATATCTTTATCCATCGTGGCCCATTTGCTATAATTTTCTTGGTTTTTTAGTAGCACTACATAGCCATACACCAGCGATTTTGGTTGGTTTATTACGACTGTTTTCACAGCTTTCATGTCTTTTGGTACAAAGGCGGCAATTAGTAAAATTGCACTTACAAAGCCAAGAATCCCTAGGCCGATTCTTTTAATCCATTTCATTGTTGATAGTTTTGGTTCCTAAAAATAGGCGTGCACTACCAATAACTTATGGAAAACTAGCTTATAATCTTATTAAGAAGTAAACCATCACCAGCGATAAGCCACTCGTATATCCGGAAAATTAGCTACTTGCCTATGGGCTTTTAAACTAATACCTACCTGCCAGCTCTTACTTACCCGGTATTCTATTCCCCAGCGGTGGTACCAGGCATCGTAGGCAGTTTGTGGGTGTACGTAAATACCTACTTGCTGACTAAACAAATATTTACCCCAAATAAAAACATGACCCGCCAAAACACTTGCCAGTAAAGGATTTTGTATACTACCATCCACCAGTATTTCGCTGCCAAGGGTGTAGCCATGGGTAGGTTTAAACACTTTTGTGTATAGAAATGCTACGCCAGCTATACCATATTTTACCGTGGCATCTACCTCATTGCTTCGCAAAGCGGCTAAAGCAGTTACGGTTTTATAGCTATAAGGTGTAAATACTTTGTTTTTGTATTGTTTTACAAAAGGCTGTTTGTGTATATAAGGTGCCGTACTTACTTGCAGCCCTACATGGGTAGTAAACCAGTTGATGCCCTTGTTAGGTAGCTCCACGCCTGCGTTTGAAATATGCTGAAATTTGGCGCCGGCAAATAGCTGTACATAGTTTCCTAAACGTACATAGGGCTGCACACCTACTTGCAAATAAGCGGCGATGGGAGTGCTGTACGAGTTATTGTTCGGGTTTTTAATGGGGTGATGCGGATTGCTAAGCCAAGCCAAACCACCAGCAATATCAAACTGAATACCCGCATGGCGGGAGAAGCTAATTTCTGGCAATACATGGTACTGAACCGATGCACTTTTGCCCAAAACGGGTGTGCCAAATTGGTGCCACGCAAAGGAAACTTGCTGCGTGGGTAACCCATTAAATTTTTTGAATTGATTGCTATCTAATCGTTGCCATTGATAAAATGCAAATAGGCCGGTAGGTTTGGCGCCACGTGTATTTTCTACATCTTCTGTGTGGGCTACTATGCTTCCGCCGTAATTGGAAGCACCCCACCACTGATTTTTTTGGGAAAAAATAGGGCCTTGTAGCAGCAGTAGCAAGAGGGTAGAAAAAATATTTTTCATGTGGTGAAAACAAGCGGGCTGGGGTAGCAGTTGCGTAAAAACCGTTAAATAAAAGGCAATAAAAAACCCAAACATTGTTTGGGCTTTGTGGGAGTTGACGGGATCGAACCGCCGACCCTCTGCTTGTAAGGCAGATGCTCTAAACCAGCTGAGCTAAACTCCCTTTCCGTAATTGGAGTGCAAATATAGGAGCCAAGCTTTATTCTCCAAAAAAATATTCAATTATTTTTTCTAGTTGGTTCATATTACTTTACGGTCAAAGTTTATCGGTTGAAAAAAATACTCACTCTTGTAGTCGCATTCATAAGTTTGGCCGCTGCTGCACAGCGAAAAACGAAACTACTACCCATCGGCGTGTTCGATTCTGGTACGGGAGGCCTAACCGTTTTAGAACAGCTTTTATTGGTAGATGTAATGAACAATACCACTGGCGAATTAAAAAGTGATGGAATACCCGATTTGCAAGCGGAGGCCTTTCAATATTTAGCCGATCAAGCTAATATGCCCTACGGCAACTATGCTGCTGTACAAAAAACAGATCTACTTAGGGAGCAAATAGCGGAAAACATGCAGTTCTTTCTATCGAAAAACCGAAAGCTTCCCGTAAAAATAATCGTGCTTGCGTGTAATACTGCTACTGCTTACGCATTAGATTCCATCAAAAAATCCTTCACGGCGAATGGAGTGCAAATACCTGTATTGGGTGTAATTGAGGCTGGCGCCAAAGCGGCTTTACAGCATCAAAAACTGCAGCCCGGCACTATTGGTATTTTTGCCACAGCGGGTACGGTGGCTAGCAAAGGTTACCCCACCATACTACAACAAATGGCAGCCAGTGAAGGTGTAACTAGTAAACTTTTTTTTGTGGAGCAAGGCGGTGTAGGCCTAGCCGAAAGTATAGATAAGGATGCCAGCTTTATTAGCGATACTGCTACCAAAATTCGGTTGCAATACAAAGGCCCGGCCTTAGCACATGCACAATTACCCATACAAGATTCTTTATTAAAAGTGTACCATTTTGATACTTCCCGTAATGCATTGCTATGCGAATACAACGATGGATTACAGTGTGTAAACATGCAGCTAAATAGTGCCGAAAACTATACCAAGTTTCATTTGGTTACTATGTTGGAAAAATTACGACTACAGAATGATACACCACCGCTTACCAGCTTGGTGCTAGCATGTACACATTACCCATATATGCGTACCACCATAGAGCAAACATTGGCGTTTTTGTACAACTATCAGGAGAATAATATATACCGATACAGGCATGTGATGATGCCTTCTATAGCCATTATTGACCCCGCTGTAGAAACTGCCAAACAGTGTGTATTTCTATTACAAAAAAATCAGTTATTACAAAATAGAGGCAGTGTTGCACCAAGCCATACTTTTTACATGAAAGTTCCAGCCAGCAATATTCCTAGCGAATTAGTGCAGGCGGATGGATGGTTACAATACAATTATAAATATGGTAGGCAGGTAGGCGATGCCAATTATTTAACCATTGTGCCTTTTTCAAAAAAATATATCAGCTTAGAAACACGTAATCGTATTGAAGCTGCTTTACCCAAAGTAGCTAGTATAGTTACGTATAACGATTAAATACATGCAAAAAATAGTTATTATCAACGGTCCTAATTTAAACCTTTTGGGCCTTCGTGAAACCCAAGTATACGGTACGGAATCGTTCGAAGCCTATTTTGAAAAACTTAAAAGGGTGTTCCCTTCAGTAGAATTGGTGTACCTGCAATCGAACGTGGAGGGGGAGCTTATCAATTACCTACATGCACACGGGTTTGATGGTTCCGGTATCGTTATAAACCCTGGTGGTTATACCCATACCTCAGTAGCCTTGGGCGATGCCATAGCAGGTATTTCCTCGCCAGTGGTAGAAGTACATATTAGTAATGTACATGCCCGGGAGGCCTTTCGGCAATTATCTCATGTATCGGCCAAGTGCAAAGGCACCATTAGTGGTATGGGCTTATATGGTTACCAATTGGCGGTGCAGTACCTTTTGCAACTATAAACTATGGCCTAGTTTTTCCTTCTTGGTTTGTAAATACTTTTCGTTGTGTTTGTTAGGCGGGCATTGAATAGGCACTACATCTACTATTTCTATTCCATAACCTTTTAGGCCAGCCCGCTTGCGTGGATTATTACTCATTAGTATCAAGCTTGTGGCACCTAAATGACTTAATATTTGTGCTCCCACACCATAATCACGCTCATCCATTCCAAAACCTAATTTAATGTTGGCTTCTACGGTATCGTATCCCTGCTCCTGTAATTGGTAAGCCTTTAGTTTGTTGATTAAACCTATACCGCGACCTTCTTGGTTCATGTATAAAATAATGCCTTTGCCCGCTTGCTCTACCATTTCCATGGCTTTGGCTAGCTGTTCGCCACAGTCGCACCTAAAACTTCCCAAAATATCTCCTGTAAAACAGCTGCTATGCACACGGGTAAGTATAGGTTCGTTGGGTTGCCAGTTTCCTTTGGTTAGCGCCAAATGTTCGTTACCCGTAAGTTTTTCTTTAAAAGCATGTAAAGTAAAATGGCCGTGCTTGGTAGGCATATCTACCTGTACTATGGGTTCTATCAAACTATCCTGCTGTAAACGGTATTCAATTAAATCTTTGATAGAAATAATCTTAATCTGCAATTTTTCGGCAAGTTCTAGCAGTTGGGGTAGCCTAGCCATGGTTCCGTCTTCGTTCATTATTTCTACCAATACGCCGGCGGGTTCATGGCCTGCAAGGCGAGCTAAATCTACCGTGGCTTCGGTATGGCCTGTTCTGCGTAGTACACCGCCATCTTTGGCAATAAGCGGAAAAATATGTCCCGGCCTGCCTAAATGGCCAGGCAAGGTAGCCGGATTTATCAGCGCTTGCACGGTTTTGGAACGATCCTGAGCCGATATTCCGGTGGTGGTACCTTGACCAATTAAATCTACCGATACGGTAAAAGCAGTCTCGTGTAGGCTGGTATTGCTGTTTACCATCGGCGTTAACTCTAACTCTATGCAGCGTTGTTGGGTAAGGGCGGCACAAATAAGTCCACGGCCCTCTTTTGCCATAAAATTGATGATTTCTGGGGTGGCATTTCGGGCACTTGTTATAAAATCACCCTCATTTTCACGGTCTTCATCATCTACCACTATTACTAACTTACCTTCTTGAATATCTTTAATAGCACTTTCAATACTATGTAACATACGATTCTAGGATTACAATAAATAATTACGGGCAAAAGTACAGCAATTGTTTGGCCCGTTTTTGCGTATATATTATAACTGTCAAATACTCAATTAGTTGGTAGGTTTTTCGTTAAATTGTTTAACATTGGTAGGGCTAACTTTCCACCTTAGTAATATTTTGTTAACATTTCGGCGGGTTTTCTGTTAAAATATTGTATTTCTTTGCAAACGGAAAAATCTGAAACATTTATGTATTTGAAAAAAATTCTACCCCTCTTAGTCTTGGTGCTTGCCTTGCCGGCGGCCGTATGGGCTCAGGTAACTACAAGTGCCGTTAGTGGTATTGCAAAAACAGCAGCTGGCCAGCCCTTAGTAGGTGCCACTGTTATTGCCACGCATGAGCCTACGGGCACACAGTACAAAACCCAAACCCGCTCTGGAGGTACATTTGCCTTGGCAAATATGAACCCAGGTGGGCCTTACCGTATTGTGATTTCGTTTTTGAACTATGCCGATGATGTAAAAACCGACATCTACTTAGATTTAGGAGAAACACAGAAAATCACGGGTTCTCTAGTGGAAAAATCTGCTGCTTTGGCCGATGTAACCGTGAACGGTATTAGAAAAACTACTGGTTTAGCCTCTGGTCGTGGTGGTACTGAAACTACCATTGGTAGAGAGCAAATGGCCGGTTTACCTTCTGTAGGTAGAAACTTGAACGACTTTTTACGTGCCGTACCTCAGGCAAGAGCCACAGGTGCCAACGGAGATGGTATTTCAATTGCTGGTCAAAATAACCGTTACAATGGTTTTTACATTGATGGTGCTTTGAACAACGATGCGTTTGGTTTAGCTGGTAGTGGTACCAACGGTGGCCAAACCAACACTCCACCACTTTCTATCGATGCTATCGATCAGTTCCAGGTGGTAGTATCTCCTTACGATGCTAGTTTAGGTAACTTTACTGGTGGTGGTATCAATGCCATTACTAAAAGTGGTACCAACACTACACAAGGTTCTGTGTACTATTTTTACCGTAACCAAGATTTAGCTGGTAAAACACCTACAGGTGATAAAGCTGCGGCCACTCGTTTTGCCGACTTTACCGCTAAAACTTACGGCTTTAGAGTAGGTGGTGCGTTAAAGAAAAATAAATTCTTCTACTTTATCTCTGCTGAGTCTCAGCGTGATACTCGCCCTCAACCATTCGATGTAACCAACGGTTACTTAGGTTTAACACGTAGCCCAGCCGATATTCAACGTTTGGTAGATACCTTACGTGCAAGAGGTGGCTATAATCCTGGTTCTTATTTAGATAACCCAGAAATTGTAAACGCTGATCGTATTGCAGTGAAATTAGACTGGAATATTTCTGATCGTCATAAACTTTCAGTAAGTCACCGTTTTACACAAGCTGAGCGTTTCAATACAAGCGGTAGTAGCGCCAACGCTATCAACTTTAACAACAATGGTTTTGTGTTCCCTAACCGCACCAACTCTACTTCGTTAGAATTAAAGAGTGTAGTGGGTAGAAGTGCAAGCAACCGTTTGTTATTAACTTACTCTGATGTAACTGACGACCGTGGTCCTATCGGTCAGGCTTACCCAAGAATTACCATTTTTGATGCTGGTGGTACTAGTACTGCTCAATCTATCAACATTGGTCCTGATGTAAGTTCTACTATCAACTTCTTAAGTCAGCGTCAGTTTAGTTTGATCAATAACTTCAAATTCACTTATAAGAAGCACAACATAAACATGGGTGTGGAATATGAATTTGGTCAATATAAAAACTCATTTATTCAGCGTGTATGGGGTGAGTACCAGTACGATAGTATTGGTCAGTTCTACAGAAACTTACGCCCACGCCAGTTCAGAAGAGCTTTCTCTTTAGTAGATAACGAAAACACAGATGCTACTAATGCTGCTGCTCGTTTCATGGTGGCCCGTGCTGCTGGTTTCTTTAACGATGAAATTCGTGTAAACGATAACTTTACTTTGAACGTAGGTGTTCGTGGTGATTATAACAAATGGTTGAGCAACCCAGCTGAAGATCCTTATGCAAACAATGTAGCTATCCCTGCATTTGCTACTGCGTTTGATATGCAAGGTGCTCGTAGCGGTCAGCGCCCTAACATACCATTGTCTATTTCTCCTCGCTTAGGTTTTACGTATAAAATTCCTGAGGAAAACATAACTGTACGTGGTGGTGTTGGTTTCTTCACAGGTAGAATTCCTTTAGTATGGCCTGCTGGTATTTACAATAACAATGGTTTATTCATTGGCGGTTTTACTGCTAACAGTTCAAATAACGTGGCTGCTTGGAACCAAATTCGTTTCCGTCAGGATCCGTTCAACCAATGGGGTGCCAACGAATTGGGTATTGGCTTAAACAAAGGTGGTTTGAACCTAATTTCTGAAACCTTTAGAAACCCACGTGTATTAAGAGCTTCTGTAGCCGTAGATAAGAAATTTAACGATGGCTGGAGCACTACTATCGAAGGTTTAATCACTAAAGGTATCAACGAAATTTACTACACTAACTTAAGTGCTGGTGCACCTGTAGGAAGAAGTACGGGCGACGATTCAAGGGTACTTTACTCCGGTGCTCGTATAGCTATCCCAGGTGGAAACCCTTATGATAATGCTATATTGTTAAGCAATAACCAAGGTCAAAAAGGTGTTACTTATAACTTAACTTGGACTTTAGACAAGAAAACTCGTACCGGTTTCAACTTTAATGTTAACTACACTTACGGTAATGCATTTGCTGTAAACGATGGTACAAGCTCTGTAAACTTAAGCCAATGGCAGTTTATGGAAACTGTAAATGGTAGAAATAATATCACTCGTTCTCAAAGCGACTTTAGCATGGGCCACAGAATTTTTGCTTACATGAGCAAAAGATTCACTTATGCTAACAAAACTATGGCTACTACTATCAGCTTAGTATACACGGGCCAAAGTGGTTCACCAATGAGTTATGTATATGGTGGTGCCTTTGTACGTGACGATATTAGTGTAGGTGGTGCTGGTGGTAACGATTTAATTTTTGTACCTACAGCCGCTCAAATGGGCAACATGAGCATAGCTCAGCAAGTAGCCGGTGGTGCTACTGCCGCTGCTGCTATACCAAGAGCTACTCAGTTAGCTGCTTTGGATCAGTATATTGCTAGCAACCGTTACCTAAACGGTAGAAGAGGTAATTTTGCTGAAAGAAACGGTAGCCGTTTGCCTTTCACTCATATTATCGATTTAAAAGTAGCTCAAGACTTTAACGTACGTGTAGGTAAAAACCGTTATCAGTTCCAGTTAACTTACGAAGTATTTAACGTAGGTAACATGCTGAACAGAGATTGGGGTAGAACTTGGTTCCTAGGTAACGATCAGTTTGGCGCCATCGCCTTCCGTGGTTTTACTACACCAGGCAACACCAACCCTACCAATGCTCAAATTTCTACCAACGGTCCTACTGCTACCCAAACACAACCAGTGTATCAATTCAACACTTCTTTTGTTGGTCGCGACCCATGGAACGTAAGTATATCTTCAGTACCTGCAGTAGCTGCCCGTTGGGTAAGCCAAGTAGGTGTAAGGTTTAACTTTAACTAGTAGAAACTAGCTTTTTCGATAGTAAAAACTCCCCGAAACTTCGGGGAGTTTTTTTGTGCTATACCGTTACCTTCGCTACCAAATAGTTGGAATGAAGAGAACTCTTTTATTACTGTGCTTAGTGGCAAATCTAATGTCGGCAAATGCCCAAAAGCGGCAAGCTACGGAGCTTTTTAATTGGATGACGGGCAGTTTCCATAGTGGAGTACAAGCCAAAACCGATACAAGTTATTTTGATATAAGTTTACACATGTACCCCATTTGGGAGGCCGATGCCAACGCTTATTGGTTATATGTAGAGCAGGCAATGACTACCGCACTGAACCGTCCGTACCGCCAGCGGGTATATAAAATTTACGCCGAAGGCGGTAAATTAGTTAGCAAAGTGTACGAGATAAAATCGGCCAATAAATTCATCAATGGCTGGAAGAACAAAGAGTTATTGACCCACCTAACCCCGGATTCATTGATTGACAGACAAGGCTGTGCCATTTATTTAACCCAAGCCGGAAACCTATACAAAGGAAGCACGCCCGGGAAAGAATGCCTAAGTAGCTTACGAGGTGCTAGCTATGCTACCAGTGAAGTAGAAATTTTTAGCGATAAATTATTGAGTTGGGATAGGGGATGGAGTGCCGCAGACAAACAAGTTTGGGGAGCGGAAAAGGGTGGTTATATTTTTATAAAGCAGAATTAACGAGTAATGAAACATTTTGTTGCTGTATTGGGTGTATGGTTGTTATTAGGTACTCAAACTAGCTTCTCGCAAAGCAAAACCGCCCAAAGTTTTAGCGAATTATATCAGGCAGTGCAAACCCTACCGGAAACAGGAAGGGTGCTATACATTGCCGCACACCCCGATGATGAAAACACAAGGCTGTTGGCCTATTTGGCTAAGGAGAGAAAATACGCTACGGCTTATTTAAGTCTTACAAGAGGCGATGGTGGCCAAAACCTTATTGGTAATGAACAAGGGGTGGGCTTAGGATTTATTCGCACACAGGAATTGCTAGCTGCACGGCGGTTAGACGGTGCGGTGCAATACTTTACCCGTGCGTTCGATTTTGGTTTTTCAAAAACTACCGAAGAAGCCATTCGTTTTTGGGGTGAGAAAAATGTTTTGGCAGATGTGGTTTGGGTGATCAGAAAATTTCAGCCAGATGTAATTATCACCCGTTTCCCGCCCGATGCTAGAGCAGGCCATGGTCACCACAGTGCGTCGGCCGTATTGGCCAAACAGGCTTTTGATGCAGCGGCCGATAAAACAATGTTTGCAGAGCAGTTTGACCTTGGTGTGCAACCTTGGCAAGCAAAGCGACTACTTTGGAATACGTTTAATTTTGGAAGTACCAACACCACATCGGAAAATCAATTGCAATTAAATGTGAGCAATTACAACTGGGTATTGGGTAAAAGTTACGGCGAACTAGCTGCCGAAAGTAGAAGCGAACATAAAAGCCAAGGCTTTGGTGTACCCGCCCAGCGTGGCACATTAAAAGAATATTTTTTGCCTGTAGCAGGTGACAGTGCTACTACCGATATTATGGACGGTGTACCTAGCAAATGGGCTGCTTGGCAGGCTGTAGATGTAGCAGCAACGCTACACCAAATTGCTCAAAACTTTTCAGTAAACAACTATGCGGAAACATTCACAAAATTAGTGGCCGTGCGGAACCAACTAACCAAACTACCCAAAACTGTAGGCCTTACTGAAAAACTAGAAAAAATAGATGAGCTGCTAGCACATTTGGCGGGTATTTATGCCGATGCCTTTGTAACACAACCAAAATATATTTTAGGCGATTCATTAGCCATAAACATACAAGCCCTTCAGCGAATATCAGGAGCGGCGGTACAACTGCAAGCCGTGGAGATAGCAGCAGGCAACAAAACCGAGTTGCTTCCTAATGCCATGCTAACTACGCAAGTATTATGGCAGCAAACCACCAAAATAGCTGCCAACACTGGTATGCTTACCCAGCCATATTGGTTACGCCTACCCAAGCAATTGGGATATTTTAGTGTCGAAAATCCGGCAGATATTGGTCAGCCTTGGAACCAGCCACCTGTAACTGTTCAGTTTAAATTTATGGTAGGCAGCCATGCTTTATCCGTAAAGGTTCCCGTGCAGTATAAATATACCGACCCCATACGTGGCGAACTGTACGAACCCATTGCTATTACCGCACCCGTACAAGCCGAGTTTACATTGGTTAACATAGTGGCTACTGGTACACAAGCACAGCCGATACAATTAAGATTTAAAGGAAAAGTTAGTAGTGGCCATGAAGTAGCAGTAAACGATTATGTAGTTTATAAAGCCGCTGCGGCCAAAACCTTGGATACTATTTTTACCATTACCAGCAAGCAGTTGAATTTGAGCAATAAACCGCAAATACTTACGGCTACCTTCAATAAGCAAAAGCTGTTTACGGAGCAAGCTATACGGCACACACATATTCCGCCAATTTATTATCATGTACCTACTACCGCCAATTACTTACCGTTAGATGTAAAGAAGCAGGGTACAACTGTAGGTTATATTGCTGGTGCAGGCGACGATGTAGCGGCGGCGTTGGAAGCCATTGGTTATACAGTAGTGCCATTAAACGCTCAAAACATAACATTAGAAAACATACAGCATTTACAAGCCATTGTTACTGGCGTACGGGCATATAATATTCACAGTTTTTTACAGGATAAGTATGCCATTTTAATGCAGTATGTGCAGCAAGGAGGTAACTTAATAGTGCAATACAATACCAATAGCCAAATAGGCCCTGTTAAGGCAAATATTGCACCCTATCCGTTGCAAATTGGCAGAACTCGTGTTACGGAAGAAAATGCTGCTGTAAGTTTCGCTGTGCCAGAACATGCCGTACTTACATTGCCCAATAAAATTACCCAGGCCGATTTTACGGGTTGGGTGCAGGAGCGAAGTGTGTACCAAGCCGAGAACTTAGAAAAAAATTATGTAGCCCCCATCGTTATGAACGATTCCAATGAAAAGCCATCGAACGGTAGTTTAGTAATAGCACCTTATGGCAAGGGGAATTTTGTATACAATGCCTTGGCGCTATTTCGTCAGTTACCGGCTGGTGTGCCGGGTGCCTACCGTTTATTAGCCAATATTGTAAGCTTACCACCAAACCCTTAAATGTATGCCAACACAAAAGCGAAGAAAGGTTAGTTTATGGTTTTTAATAGCATTGGGTATAGGCATAGGATTGTTTATTAAAAGTGTGAAAATTGGCTTGATCATTGGGTTGATTTTAGGTATTGTGGCCACGGGCTTATCTTTCGGGGGGAATAAAAAATAACAGAACATGCAGCAGCAAAAATGGAAATGGGGTTATGCACTGTTAGTACTCTTGCTGTTGGCACAAATAGCCTTGTATTATTGGTTAACCAAAACCTATAGTATATGAGTACGCTCGACTGGTATATACTGGCAATAACCCTTGTGGGTATTGTATTATACGGTTTATATAAAAGTACGGCTACCAAGAATATTGATGGTTATTTTAGAGGCAATCAATCCATGCCTTGGTACCTTGTATTATTGGGTATTGTGGGTACACAAGCTAGTGCTATTACCTTTATTTCTGCACCGGGGCAAGCCTTTACCGATGGTATGCGGTTTGTACAGTATTACTTTGGCTTACCACTAGCCATGATAGTAATATGTATTTTTTTTGTGCCAAAGTTTCAGCAGTTAAATGTGTACACAGCCTATGAGTATTTGGAACAGCGTTTCAATAAAAATACAAGAACGTTTACGGCCTTTCTGTTTTTACTGGGTCGTGGGTTAAGTACCGGTGTTAGTATATATGCACCGAGCTTAATTTTATCGAGCTTATTTGGATGGAATATATTTGTTACCAACTGTATCATGGGTGGTATAGTTATTATTTATACTGTAAGTGGCGGTGCAAAAGCTGTGGCCTATACACAGCAGTTGCAACTGTTGATTATATTTTCTGGCTTGGCTTATTGTGGGTATTATTTGGTAAGTCATTTACCTGAAAATTATTCGTTTAACCATAGTTTGCGTATTGCTGGCCTGCACGAAAAAATGAACATCATTACTACGGGTGTAAGCAACGGAACTTTTCAATGGAAGGATAAGTACAATATTGTGAGTGGTTTAGTGGGCGGCTTTTTTTTGGCCCTGTCGTATTTTGGTACCGATCAAAGTCAGGTTGGTCGTTACTTGTCCGGTAAAAATATTCGGGAAACTAAGTTGGGTTTGTTAATGAATGGCGTGGTAAAGATTCCTATGCAGTTAGGTATTTTGCTATTGGGTATTTTATTGTTAGCGTATTATCAATTTGCTCCGCAACCTATTTTTTACAACACAGCTGCGGTGAGCAATGTAACCGATACAGCCGCCTTAAAGCAGTTATGGCGTATAGAAAAATCGTTTGGTGCTAACCAACAATTATTGGCCGAGGAAACACATCATTTTGTGGCAACTTCCGATGCTACGCCATCGAATACAGAGCAGGCAAGAGCTTTGATAGCTGAACAACAAACTTTACGAAAGCAATACAAGCAAATACTTACCAACGCAGGTGTGGCCGATACCAACGATACCAATTATATTTTCTTACATTTTATAAAAACTACGTTACCTAGTGGCTTAGTGGGTTTGTTAATTGCTATTATTTTTTTAGCCGCCTGGGGTAGTATAGCGGCCGCCTTAAACGCCTTGGCTAGTAGTACCTTGGTAGATTTTGTGGTGCCGTTTTCTTCGGCTCCATTATCGGAAAAGCAGGAGTATGTGTATGCTAAATGGATAACGCTAGCTTGGGGTATTTTTTGTGTAATAGTAGCACAATTTAGTAGTGCTCTCGGTAGCTTGATAGAAGCTGTTAATATTTTGGGTAGCCTTTTTTACGGGGTTATTTTGGGCATATTTTTAGTGGCTTTTATGGCACCCAAGGTAACTGGAAAAACGGTTTTTACGGTGGCACTAATTAGCGAATTTATTGTGGTGTTATTGTTCACCCTAGATTATAATGGTATAATTGGGTTGGGTTTTTTATGGCTCAATGTAGTAGGGGCCTTGCTGGTGTATATATTAAGCCTTGCTTATACCTTGATTACAAAAAGTGGTAAAACGTTGAGTTTAAGAAGCTAGTGGACTTTTTCTTTTTCTATCAAAATACAATTGCACTTTAATAGCCAACAGCACGGCTAACACGGCGGCTAATATTCCGCCACCCACATCTACCGGGAAATGCTGAGCTAAATAAACTCTGCTGTAACCTACCAACGATGCCAGTAGTAAACCGAAAATAACCGTCTTGTTATTGGGTATATACATGCACAGCAAAAAATAAATAGTAAATGCAGTAGCCGTGTGCCCCGAGGGAAAACTATTCCAGTCGTGCAGGGTAATGCCAGGCGTAGTATGTATAGCTTGGCTACTACCAATTTCCTTTACGGGCCTCGCCATATCGGGTATAGTGCGTTTAGCGGTTTGTACCAAGATGGTTACAATAAGGAAACTAGCTAGTAGCAGTGGAAGGGTATTTATTTTTTTGAAAACTACTATTACTAAAAACAGCAGTACTACCCAGCTTACCCATTCGCCGGCAAAGGAAAATGCCTGCATAATTTTATCTATCCATGCACCAAAATCGGCATTGAGGTATAGAAAAAAAGGTACTTTACCTACCAAGGCCGATGTGGCTACAAAAAATAATCCAATAATTAAGGCAATGCTTTTAGCCTTTTGGAAATGGTGGAACGATAGCGGACTCATACACTACATCATTAATTCAAATACACACAAAATTCAATCGCTTATTTTTCCATTTGTTCTATTACAGCTTGTGTAACACCGGTGAAGCTAAAGCCTCCATCGTGAAACAAGTTTTGCATAGTAACCATACGAGTAAAATCGCTAAACAGGGTAACACAATAGTTAGCACAATCTTCTGCACTAGCGTTACCAAGAGGGCTCATTTTTTCAGCATAATTTATAAAGCCATCAAACCCTTTTACGCCACTACCTGCAGTAGTACGTGTAGGCGATTGGGAGATGGTATTGATACGAACTTTCTTTTTAATACCGTAGTGGTAGCCAAAGCTACGGGCAATGCTTTCTAGCAAACTTTTAGCATCGGCCATTTCACTATAATCGGGGAAAACCCTTTGAGCGGCAATATAGGTAAGGCCCACCACGCTTGCCCACTCATTTAAAGCATCTAGCTGATAAGCGGTTTGTAACAAACGGTGAAGGCTCATGGCACTAATATCTAGTGTTTTGTGCTCTAGCTCGTGGTTTAAACCTGTATAGCCGTTGCCCTTACGTATGTTCATGCTCATGCCAATGCTGTGCAGCATAAAATCAATACCACCACCAAAATGTTCCATACTTTTTGTAAGTAGGTTTTTTAAATCGTCCATATTGGTTACATCGGCACCTATTACAGGTGTGTTGCCACATTGCTCCGCCAATTTATTTATTTCGCCCATGCGTAATGCTATAGGGGCATTGGTAAGTACTATTTCAGCACCTTGCTCGTAACAGGCTAAGGCGGTTTTCCAAGCTATACTTTGATCGTTCAGGGCACCAAATATGATTCCTTTTTTTCCTTTGAGTAAGTTGTTTGGCATACGTTTATTCTATTAAAAGTAATAAAGATAGGGTTTTGCACTAAATGGCTTTAATTCAGCTGCATAAGTTCCTGAGCGTTGTGTAAAGCGGCCTGCGTAGGGTTATTACCGCTCAGCATTTGGGCCACTTGATGTATACGCTCTTCCTTGCTTAAAAGTTTTATGGCTGTTTGTATTTCGTTGTTGACGGTTTGTTTGTATACATAAAAATGTTGGTGGGCTTTTCCCGCCACTTGGGGCTGGTGGGTTACGCAAATAATTTGGGCATTTTGCGAAAGCTCCCGTAATAAACTTCCCACTTTTTTGGCGGCTTCGCCAGAAATTCCTGTATCTATTTCATCAAAAATTAGGGTAGGTATGGTGCTGTGTTTTGCTACTAAGCTTTTTATGCAAAGCATTAACCTACTTAGTTCACCACCGCTAGCCACTTTGTGTAATGGTTCCCATTTTTGGGTATTATTGGCATCTAATAAAAAATGAATGGTATCTAGGCCAAACTCAGTTGGCTCGCCTTTTTGTACCTGTACTTGCAGTTTGGCGTTGGGCATATCCACTTGTTTTAACAGTGTATTTATTTCACTTACAAATGGTGCTATTACTTGGCTGCGTTGGGTATGCAATGTTTCGCCTATGACTAATAATTGTTGATAATTTTTTTGAATATCTTTTTGTAATTGGGCTATTTGTTCATCGGTTTGTTCACCCAATTGTAGTTTGTTTTCTAACTGTTGCTGAATAGTTAACAATTCATCTGTAGTGGTGGCACCATGTTTTTTTTGCAATTTGTATAGCAATGCTAATCTATTATCTACCCACGCTAAACGTTCGTCATTTATTTGTACATCCGTTAAAGCGTATTGCACTTCGTCGGCAATATCTTTTAATTCTATATGTAATTCTTGCAGCCTATTTACAAGAGTTTGGGCAGTGGTGTTTAATTTAGCTATCTGCTGTAAGGCAGTAATAGCTTGCTTTACAGCGTTTACTGCGTTATCGTCGCCGGTTTTTAAAATCGCTTCAGCGGTGGCTAATTGGCGGGTAATGGTTTCTGCATTTGCCAGGGTTTTTTGTTCATCTTCTAGCAGCTCTACCTCTTGCGGAAGTATGGCGGCATCGGAAAGTTCTTGAAATAAAAAGGTGTAATAATCCTGTTCTTTTTGCAGTTGATTTCTTTGCTCTAATTGCTCTGCTAGTTGCTGCTGCTGCTGGCGCCAAAGCTTATGTACTTGGTTGTAACTGGCACGTGTGGCGGTATTTTGGGCAATGGCATCTACAATGTTTCGCTGGAAACTACTATTGCCTAAATCAAGCGTATCAAATTGTTGATGTAAATCTACCAGTAGGGCAGCTACGGTTTTTAGCTGTGCTAGTGTTACGGGTGTGTCATTTATAAAAACCCTACTCTTACTATTGGCAGTAATTTCCCTTCTTAGGGTAACGCTGTTGGGTAGCGTATCTAATTCCCATTGTTCTAACAATACATTTACATCGGTATCATTGGCTAGCGCAAATTCAGCCTCTACCACACATTTCTGTTGTTTATTACGCAGCACAGAGGTATCGGTTCGGTTGCCAAGCAACAAACCCAATGCCCCTAGCAAGATACTTTTACCAGCGCCTGTTTCACCTGTAATAATGTTCAACTCCTTGCCAAACTGAATGGTTAGGTGCTGAATAATTGCGTAATTAGATATGGTTAAATGCTGTAACATGCCTAGGAAATTGAGTTGCAAAATAGCTAATATTTTTAGTATAAAATAAGTTGGTTTTTACTAAAAAGCTAGTAGTTAAAACCTCGTTTTAATCCACACTAGTTTTCAATTACAATAAGAGGTAAAATTCTTGTATTGACCGTTTTTGTTAGGTATTTCTACTATCACTTATCAAATTCCCACTACTCATTTTTACACCTTGCAATACCCGCTTTGGCTTTTTGGTCTAATGAGTCTTTGTAATCATGATCGTCCATGGCCAAGCACATTTCATAATAGGCAATGGCCTGTGTAAACTGCTTATTTTTTTCGTATAAAATTCCTATTTGTAAGGCTGCACGGGCGGCAAAATATTCCGGTCGGTACTTCCCTAATTGAATGGCTTTTTCATAAAATTGGATGGCTTCGGTATCTTTCTGTAAGTCGTCGTAAATTCTACCTACACGATAGTAGAATTCTAATTGCTCCGGTATACTTGTAAAATCGGCAGCAGTAAGGCCATGTAGCACCGCTAAGGCAGGTCTAAAAAAACCTCCATCGTTTAGCAGTCGAGCTTTCAGCAAAACGGTGTTAGGCCAAGTATTGGTTTTGGCATCTTTTAATGCTTTTTTATCGGCATCGGTTACACTGCTTCCTTTGGTTAACACTTGTTTTCGCACTTCCGTGGCAGCCTTGGTATTGCCTTGTAGTAAATAGCACCAAGCCATGCGTTGGTAAGCATCTTTTAAATAAATACCACCTTGAAATTGCTGCACAAATTGCTGGTATTGGGTAATAGCTTCCGTGTAATCTAATTTGTATAAAGCTGCGTTACCTAGGGCTAGGTTCCATACGGGTGTTTCCAAATAACCAGGAAGTTTGGAGCGGTTTGTGATAATTTGTTTGGCTTGCTCGCTGCGTTTGCTGTTTAAACATAAATTGCTAGCTAGGTAGGCAAACAAGTGGTTGTTTACCAAATCAAGCTTTTGCTGTGCTATAAATTGAATCACTTCATCGGGCTTGTTTTCCACATAAAAACTTAGGTAGCAATAGTAAAAAACTACCTCGTTATGTAGCAGTTTACTTACCGCATCGGTTTGGCTTAATGCTTGCCTAATAAGCATCATACCATTTTTTACGCTGCCTTTAATGCCTAATAAATTGGCTATCCATTTGTAGCCATCGGGCACCACTCCCGCAGCCACCTGCACCGGGCCCTGAATTACTTTGTTTGGGGCAAATTGCGGAAACTGTTCTACGTTTTGCTGTATATACTGGCCGGCTTTGCGTATATCAAAAGCCGCCGCCACTTTTTCATTAAATTTTATGCCTATTACGGCTTTTTGTAGGTGTAAGGCACTCTTAAAATAGTTACGGTAGGGGTTATTGGCGGGCAAGGCATCTAAGGCTTCTAAGGCTAGGGTATGCCGCTGTTTTAAAAGTTTGTGGGTAGCAGCATCTTCATTAAAAAAAACCTCAAAAAATAGGGCGTAGCATTCTATAATTTGTGGGGCTATATTTTGCGGCTGGGCCGTACGTTCCTGCTGGCACGCATCTTTTCCGGCTTGAATTTGTAATTGAAAAATTTGCTTTAAGGCCTGTTGGCAGCCGGGCGTAAGTATTAAAACTTGCTGCCCCGTGGCGGGTAGTATACTTAACCAAGCTATGATAAAAGCAAAGATTGTGCTACGCATAGTTTGTATAAAAAAGGCCATCTTTTTTGAAAGATAGCCTTTGTATTAAATTGCTATTGAAATTAAATTTCTACGCTGTTATTTAAATCGTCGTCTACCAAAATTCGTCCGCAGTTTTCACAAACGATGGTTTTCTTGCGATTTTTAATTTCGCTTTGCTTTTGTGGAGGGATGCTGTTAAAACAACCACCACAAGCATTTCTTTCTACAGGCACTACGGCCAAACCATTGCGGTAATTGCCACGTATACGGTCGTATGCATAAATCAAACGCTCATCTACACCAGCACGGGCTTGTTCAGCTACTTTGCGTAGTTTGGTTTCTTCTTTTTCTGTATCGGCAATAATTTTATCTAGCTCACCTTTTTTGTGTGCCAAAACACCTTCTTTGGTAGCTATTTGTTTTTTAACCGTTTCCAAAGCCTTTACCTTTTCGGCAAGTTCCTCGTTGGTTTCTTTAATTTTCTTTTCAGCAAGCTGACCATTCAATTGCTCGTTCTCAATTTCCTTGGTAATAGCTTCAAACTCACGACTGTTTTTAACCGATTCGCTTTGTTTTTCGTATTTCTTTACCAATTCTTGGGCTTCTACAATGGCTTTTTTCCTATCGTCTATATAGGCAGTCATACCATTAATCACCTGCTCAATATGCGTTCTTCTACTATTCAAACCTAGAATTTCATCTTCCAAGTCGTTTACCTCCATAGGTAACTCGCCTTTCAACTGTTGAAACTCATCTAACTTACTGTCTATCTTTTGAATTTTGATTAACGACACCAATTTCTCTTCTACAGAAAAATCTTTAATAGCTGCCATAAGCTCTGAATTTGCTTTAAATCATTTATACAAAATATTGTACCGGATTGGTATTTATTTTGCTTTTAAGGACTGCAAAGTTAGGGAATTTATGTTGTAAAACGTGTGCCAGCAAATTTGAGGTAAATTGCTCCGATTCATAGTGGCCAATATCTATCAAGGAAAAAGCACCATCGGGTATAAAATAATCGTGGTATTTTAAATCGGCCGTAACATACGCCTGCACCTGCTGTGCCGCCGCCGCGGCAATAAACGAAGCTCCAGAACCGCCACAAATAGCAATTTTAGAAATCAATGAATGATGCGTTTGGGTGTATTTAATAGCTTTGGTTTGCACACAGCCTTGTAGTTTTTCTAGAAATTGAGGGAGTGGCAACGGTTCCTGTAAAGTTCCCACAATGCCGCTACCTACGGTTTGGTTGGTGTTTAGCAGCGGGATATAATCGTAAGCCACTTCTTCATAAAAGCCCACGTTTTTTACGGCCGCTATTACGGCGGCGGCTAAATGTTGCTGTACTAGCACTGCTACCGATGTTTCTTGCAGTTGGGTAGTTTGTTCCCTTTCACCTATTTGTGGATTGGCAGCTTGGTTAGGTTTAAATGTACCCATGCCTTGTATGGTAAAACTGCACTCGCTGTAGTTACCAATGGTACCGGCACCCGCGGAAAAGGCAGCTTCAGCTACCTGAGTAGCAAATGCGGAGGGACAGTAGAACACCAATTTGGCCAAAGTTTGGGCTTTGGGTGCCAATACTTGAATATGCTGTAGCTGCAGCTGCTGAGCAAGGTAGCTGCTTACACCGTTAACCAATTGATTATCTAAATTGGTGTGTACGGCTATAATGTGCACATTACTAAGCAATGCTTTAGCCACAAGCCGCTGTGTATAATTAGCCCCCGTAAGTTGTTTCAACCCTAAAAAAATGGGCGGGTGGTGAGCTACTATTACATTGCAGTGGGCGGCGATAGCTTCGTCTATTACTTCGGCAGTAACGTCTAGCGTGCATAAAACACCCGTAACTGTGGCGGCGGCATCGCCTATTATTAATCCTACATTATCGTAGCCTTCGGCATGGGCGGGTGGTGCCCATTGATGCAAAAACTGCACTAAATTTTTTACTTGCATAGTCAAATGTATGGGTTAAAACTAATGTAGGCATGTATATTTGGCCTATGCAATATGGTGCTTTTGTTTACCAAAATAATTCAATAATTCCGGCTGATGATGCCAATATTTGTGCCAGCAACCGAAGTTTTAGGTATGGCGATGGCTGTTTTGAAACACTAAAAATGGTGCATGGCACTATTCCATTATGGGGTTTGCATGTACAGCGTTTATGGCACACTCTGGCCTTGCTGCAATTCGCTATACCTAAGCATTTTACCGAGCAGCAACTGCTAGAACAGGTGACTAAATTGGCCGCAAAAAATAAGCATGCATCCTTAGCTAGGGTGCGTATTACCGTGTACGCTGGTAATGGTGGCGTTTTTGAATTTGAGCCAAGGGTGCCCAGCTTTTTAATAGAAACTTGGCAATTAGCCGTTACACAAAACGCTTTGCAGGAAAATGGTTTGGTGCTAGGAATGTATCCACATGCAGCTAAGGCTACCGATGTTTTTTCAGCATTAAAAACCAACAATTATTTACCTTATGTTATGGCGGCTATTTGGGCCAAGCAACATAAATACAACGATGCTATTGTAACTAATTGCCGTGGCACCTGGGCCGATACTACTATTACCAATATTGGGGTACTTACCAAAGCCGATGAAATAATTACCGTAACACCGCAATGTGGAGCCGTAAATGGCGTAATGCAAAATTACTTACAGCAGCAAGCAAGCAAAGCAGGTATAGTTTGGAAAAACACACCGCTGCACCAAGGCATGTTAGCAGATGTTAAGGAAGTGTTTTTAATGAACAGCATACATGGCATTAAATGGGTAAAGCAGGTAGAAAATAGTAGCTTTACGGTATCAGAATCGTACCAATTATATCAAAAATTTATACAGCCATTATGGGGCCTAACGTAAAATATAAGCAGGTGCTCAGCTTTTGTATGGCGTTAGTTTTGGGCGGCACTGGTACTTTATTGGCACAAAAAGGACCGAGAATAGTGGCAGAAGCTACCATTATTTATTCTATTAAAAATCTAGATTCCAGTGTAAGCAAACAAATACGAGAAAATTTAGATAAAAGCACCAAAACGGTATTTGTAAAAGGCTTGCAATGCCGGTCGGATGTGGCTTCTCCTTCTTTCTCGCAAACTACATTATTCAATTACGAAGATTCCGTTATTACCATACTACGCACTATCGGTGCCAATAAGTTTTTAACCCAGCTCAAGCATAGCCAATGGCGAAAAATGAACGATAAGTTTGTGCAGGCAAAATTTGTACCGTCCACCGCAGATTCCTTAGTAATTCTGGGCTACGCTTGTGCCCGTGGCACACTACAGCTAAGCAACGGTACCCAATGCCAAGTTTGGTATACCAAAGATTTTGTTACCAGTGCTACCGATAATGAATACCAGTTTAAATTGGTTCCCGGGTTTGTTTTGCAATATGCTATGCAAGATGAAGTTTCTGGCGGCTATTTGCAGTACACTGTTTCGCAAATGAATACGCTACCTGTACCAGGGTTCATGTTTGATGTGCCTACCAAAGGCTACAGAATTTTGCAATAAATAGGAGGGAAGAAGAAATTATAAACCAAAACCAGCTTTTATTCTTGGCTGTGAAGTGGCTTTTACTTTGTACTGAAATTTTAGCACAATAGCCGTGTTGCCATTTTCTAATTTCAAAAAGCCTTGCTCAGTAGCTGCCCCGTGCGATGGTGCAGTGGTACTGCCACCAAATAACCAAGTGGAACGGGTGGTAGGTGCTAAACTTATTTTCAAATTACTACGTTTGTAGTGGTGAAGCATGCGTAAACTATAGCGTTCATCATCGGCTTTGGTAAAACCGGTGCTTATAGTAATAGCGTAGCCAGTAACGGAGCTAACCGCAACCAAAACCGCAGATAGTATGATGGTTTTTGTACGCATGTTATACGAAGTTAGTCGTTGTAGTTCAAAACCAGAAATTTTTTTACTATGAATTAAACGTTAGCATTTTGAAAAAATTGTATTCACTTTGAAAAAAGTAGATATATTTAGTTAACCATTAGCTTATGTTCGACGAAGAGGAAAACGACGATTTCAATTTAGGTGAAGAATTGGAACAAATGCAACACCTAGTTAGCCGGTTTGAAGGTCTTCAAGCGGGAAGAATAGGTACGTTTTTAGACGAAGAAGCCTTTGAAAAATTAATCGATTATTTTCAAGAGAACGATTACACTGCCAAAGCAAACGACGCGGTAGAATTGGGCTTGCAGTTTTTCCCCAAAAGTGCCTCACTACTCATCCGAAAAGCCGATTTATTGCTGGTGGCCAGAAAATACTTGGATTGTTTAGCCGTATTGGAAGAGGTGGAAATACTAGATCAAAGCGATATCAACTTATACATTTTACAAACCGATGCTTATTTGGCCATCGATCAGCAGGAAAAAGCCGTACAAGTATTGGAAAAGGCTTTAACCATGTTCGAGGGGGCCGAGAAAATAGATTTACTGTTTGAACTGGCCGACGTATACGATGATTATGAAGAGTTTGATAAGGTGTTCGATTGCCTGCAAATGGTTTTAGATGCCGAACCTACCAACGAGGAAGCCTTGTATAAAATTTGTTTTTGGGCCGATTTTACGGGCCGGAACGAGGAAAGTATACAATTACACAAAAACATTATTGAAAAACTACCTTACAGCGAGTTAGCTTGGTTTAATTTGGCTTGTGCTTACCAAGGTTTAAAGCTATACGAGAAAGCCATAGATGCCTATGAGTATTGCATATCAATAGATGAAAAATTTGAATACGCTTACCGCAATATGGGCGATGCCTACATTAGGCTACGCAAGTACAAAGATGCTATAGAAGTATTGCAAAAAGTACTATCGCTTACCCGCCCGGAAGATGTAATTTATGAAGCTATTGGGCATTGCTTTGACAGAATGAATAATTATGCTCAGGCAAGATTTCATTACAGAAAAGCATCGCACCTAAACCCAGAGGACAGTAAATTAAATTACAAAATAGCCCTAACCTATATGCAGGAGGGGCAATATGTACCCGCCGTAAAGCAATTGGAACATGCCATGCGAATTCATAAAGGCAATGCCGATTATAATATGGCCATGGGTGAATGTAAATTACAGTTAGAGCAATATGAGGAAGCCGTTTTTTATTTTTCATCGGCCATTAAACATCGGCCCAAAAATACCGCGGCATGGGAGGCATTGATAGAATCGCTGTACAAACTCACCCAGTTTGAAGAGGCTAGCCGCCAATGCGAAAGAGCCTATTTAGCTACTGATAGAAAGCCAATTTTTATTTATTTACAAAGTGCTTGTTTGCTGCAAATGTCGCAATCCAAACAAGCTATCTTATTGCTAGAACAAGCCATAGAATTGGCACCAAAACTGGTAAAAAAATTCATCGACTTAAATCCGGCCGTGCTACAATATGGTTCCGTGGTAGATGTATTGGCCAGGTACAAAAAGAACAAAAAAATTTAAGTCTATTAATATTGTAGACTGTAGCCCAAGCAATTTCTGTACATTTGCCGCCAAATTTCACTCCATGAACTTTCATTTAACGCAAATGCCCCAGCGTTTTACCAAGCCACGTGTTAGTGGTATTACTATGGTAATGGATAAAGGGTTAAGTATACAAGAGGTACATAATTTTATGAGTGTAGCCGAGCCGCATGTAGATGTGGTGAAGCTTGGTTTTGGTACCAGTTATGTAACACCCAACTTAAAAGAAAAAATAGAAGTTTACCAGTCGTACAACATCCCTGTGTACTTTGGTGGTACACTGTTTGAGGCGTTTTTAATTCGCAACCAGTTCAACGATTATTTGAGCTTGTGTAAAGAATATGGCATTACCTATATGGAAGTAAGTGATGGTTCCATCACTATTCCGCATGCCGAGAAATGTGGGTATATTGAAAAAATGACGCAATACGGCACCGTACTAAGCGAAGTAGGTAGTAAGGATGCTGCCCATATAATACCACCTTATAAGTGGATTGAATTAATGCAAGCCGAGCTAGATGCGGGTAGTACGTATGTAATAGCCGAAGCCCGTGAAGCAGGTAATGTGGGTATTTACCGTGGTAGCGGCGAAGTAAGGGAAGGTTTGGTGCAAGAAATTTTAACCAAAATACCCGGTGAAAAAATTATTTGGGAAGCTCCGCAAAAAGCACAGCAATTGTACTTTTTGGAGTTATTGGGTTGCAATGCCAATCTTGGAAATATTGCACCTACCGAGGTAATTCCGTTGGAGGCAATGCGTATTGGCCTACGTGGCGATACCTTTATGTTTTATTTAGATAAACAATAAGCAGTGGCGGTTTTTGCGTTAATTGGTTATCCGCTTACCCACTCGTTTTCAAAGCGTTTTTTTGATGCGAAGTTTGCTCAAGAACCATTTACGCAGCACCGTTTCGAAAATATAGCTTTTCCTACCATACAAGAAGCCGTCGAGGAATTGAGGAATATACCTCAGCTCGGCGGCTTTTGTATTACCATACCTTTTAAGCAGGCCATTATTCCTTACCTACAGCACATAAGTCCGGAGGTTAGTACCATGCAAGCCTGTAACTGTGTGGTGGTAAAAAACGGAAAGTGGTGGGGCTATAATACTGATTATTTGGGTTTTTGGTATTCGCTTCAGCCGTATTTGCAGGAGCACCATAAAAGGGCATTGGTATTGGGTAATGGCGGCGCTGCACAAGCCGTATTGTTTGCACTAAAACAGCATGCAATAGCGTACACGGTAGTTACCCGAACCGCTGCAGAACAAACGATTACCTATGAGCAATTAACGGCAGAGCATTTTCAGCAGCATACATTGGTAATAAATACTACACCCTTGGGCACGTTTCCCCATATTTTGGAAAAACCTGCTATTCCATACCATTTCCTTACCCCGGAACATCTATGTTTTGATTTGGTGTACAACCCTGCGGAAACAGCTTTTATGGCCACGGCTCTGCAGTATGGTGCTACGGCTGCTAACGGACTGCAAATGTTGCATCTACAAGCCGAGGAAAATGCCCGTTTATGGCTGCAATAGTTGTAATTGCTGTACCGCTACTTCGGAGAACGACTTCTTTTTTCCTACCTTATAATCAAACCCCATAATACCTGTTTTGGCTTCTAATGCAGTAACCCAGCCAGTGGGCGTTTGCTTTTGAACGCAATAATACATATCAAAACCAAGGCGGTCAAAATCGGTACAGGCCACACTAATTTTTACCGTATCGCCTTCTTTTAGTTCTGCTTTATAACAAAGTTGGGAATCGGCCATAATACTTGCCGTTCCATCTATATCCAATTCTGTAAATCCTTTCGACTTAAAGAAATCGATACGGGCTTGGTGTAACAGTTGTAAAAAAGCATCATTCCCCATGTGGCCGCCGTAATTGATAAAATAAATAGGTATTTGTACGGTTTGGTGCCACTGCCACTGCTGGGGTAGGGTAAGTTTTAATCGGTTCATAGTAGGAGTATTACAGGCATTCCACCAACATCAACGGTGTTACTACCCACAGTTTTTTGAAAAATGTACTGTTGCTTCGCAAAATCAAACACCAACACTTTGGCATTAGATGGAAACATTAGTTTTTGTGTAGCATCATGCAAATCTTTGCTGGGTAAGTAGGCTAGCCAAATAGCTTTTTTTTGTGGGTGAATGAATTTATCGACCGTCAATTTCTTGTCGACCGATTGCCGCACAAAACGATATCCATTCAATATTTTCGACATTCCCAAAATGGCTTGTAAGCTAGTACTTGCTTTGTTTTTTGTAACCAAGCCCGTAGTGGCAAAAGTGGTAGCTGTTTGGGAGCCATCATCCCACAGTTGGTAGAGTGCCAGTTTTTCAATGCCTGTTTTATAATACAGTAAACAAGTACGCAAAAGCCAAGCGGCACGTAGGTTTTCCCGCTGTTCGGCAGTTTTTCCTGGCACGCCTTGGGCACTTTCTTGGTGTACATCGTAGCCAGTTTCGGTAAGCCAAACCGGTAGTTGCAATCGTTTACCTAGTGCGTAAAAAGCAGTAGCGGTGGCCGCCGCGGAACAATATTCTGGAGCCACGCCTTTGCTACCACTTACAAACTGTTGCGAGCTGGTGTTATTGGCGTAGTAGTGATAATTTATTACATCGAAACAAAGGTTTATACTGCCATCTTTTTTATACCCACGGTTCTTTTTACACCAATTTACCATGGCGTGTACAAAATTGGTATCAGGTTTGGCCAAACCTGCCATTACTACTAGCATGGTGGGGTCGGCATTTTTTACACCTACATTTTTACCAAGCGTGCCTAAATGACCGTCGTAATAAGCCGATAAATTAGCGGCATATTGCTCCGCCGTTTGCTGTGCTTGTGGGCCTTTCCACCATTTATCTCGTTCATTATCGCACTCCATAGCCTGTACGGTGCCTAGGCCGGTAGCTATTTTGTTGGTACTATCATTTTGCCACCTTGGTGTAGCATGTACCGATAGTAGGTGGGTAGCCACTTTGGTACGCCCATACCTTGCCGCAAACTGGAAAGCCATTTTGGCCTGAGCGGTATAGCTTGCCGGATTTTCCAAAGGGGCCTGCCACGCAGCGGGAATATTTTCCAAATCGCGTTGGTTAGCGGGGTAGCTAGCTTGTAACCATGCCGGTATGCCTTTTATACAAGCCAATACTTGCACATTTTTTTGGCTACAATATTGGTAAATGGCATCATAGTTCCAGCTACCAAATGCAGTGGGGTTAAACGTGTATTGGTTAGGTTGGGCTTCTATTTTATCCCAATCTATGTAGTGCCGTACCCAGGCTAAAGTATCTATCCACTGGGCCTTTTGTTGGAAAATAATTTCGGGTACACGTTGTTTTTCAAAATTTTCCTGAAAGTTCCATTCGTACACATTAGCACCTATAAATTTATCAAAGCTTAGTTTGGCGGGTACCACTTGGTAGCTTATTGGGGGCTGTGTACAGCCTGCTAACAAGAGGCAGCAGCTTACTAGCAAGCATAGTAACCTAGGCATGGGTAGTACTATATTGATGTAAAAAAGCTATTAACTGTTGGGTGGCTTTTGCACGGTGACTGTACACTGCTTTTTCCTTAGAATCCATTTCGGCAAAGGTTTTAGTGCTGCCATCTGGTGTAAAAAGCGGATCGTATCCAAACCCTTGCTCGCCTTTGGGTGCAAGCCCTATGGTACCAGTACATTCGCCTGTAAAAAAATGCAATTGGCCCTGCCAATGCAAAGCAATCACCGTTACAAATTTTGCTGCTCTGTTGCCTATACCTTCCATATTGCGTAACAATAAGGCATTGTTATCTGCAGTGCTTTTATGGTCGCCAGCGTAGCGGGCACTCAATACACCGGGTTGGTTATCTAAAGCCGCTACTAGTAGGCCGCTATCTTCCCCAAAACAGTTGCTTTGGGTACGGCTAAAAATAGTGGTAGCTTTTGTAGCAGCATTTTCTTGTAAAGTAGGGTAGGGTTCTGGAATATCTTCTAGCATGCCAGCTTCAGCCAAGGTGATAATTTTTATTGAAGAAGGCACCAACTGCTGAATTTCCGCAGCCTTATGGGCATTGTGTGTGGCAAATATTAAAGGTATCATACTAGTATTGTTAGGTGGTAACCAAGCTTTTCCAGGCATTCCAAAGTATGGTTTTGGCTTGTAGTATTTCGGCACTATTGCCCAAAACACTATCTAAACTATCTGTAAACAAATATTGTATACCGCCATGGGCAAACACTTTATTATTAGGTATTACAAAAGGTATATGTAGTTGTTTACTTTCTATGTTCCATAACCAGCATTTACGTGGCTGCAGCTGGTTTTGTATGTATTGCATGGTTAATTCCTGACCAAATATGTTTACAATAGCTACATCCTGCATACTTAATTGGCTGCGTTCTAAAATTTTTTCCAAGGCAGTTAAGGCAGCATCGCTAATGTATTTATGGTGTTCATCTGCGTTTATAATCGTTATTTTTTGCTCGTTCCCGCCTAAAAACAGCAAAGGTTTCTCAGGTTCTGGGGTAATTTCTGCGGGTATGGGCGATTCTTGCACATTTTTCACCGAATTATCAGGCACCAAAAACTGTTGCTGAAACAAATATTCTAAGGCTATTGGCGGCAAAACCACGGGATCTGTATTCGACATTTGTGGATTATTAACAGTTGTTAGTTTTCTTTTTTTTGTTTCTTTGTACAAAAGTATTCATATGGTCAATGCTATAGATATTGCTGTAACAAAGGTAGAACGCAGCAAGTTAAATGATTTGAATTTAGAAAATTTACCATTTGGTAGATATTTTACCGATCATATGTTGGAAGCCGATTATGAAAACGGCGAGTGGAAAAATGTAGAAATAAAACCCTACCAACCCTTGGTGATAGAGCCTTCTATGGCAGCATTACATTATGGACAAGCCATTTTTGAAGGTGTAAAAGCTTATAAAGATGCCGATGGTAATGCTTTTATTTTCAGACCGTTTGATAATTTTTTACGGTTCAATATTTCTGCCGAACGCATGAATATGCCTACGGTACCAGAAGGTATTTTTATGGATGGCTTAAAGCAACTCATTGCTTTGGATAAACAATGGATTCCTGCAAAGGCCGATCATTCTTTATACATCCGTCCGTTCATGTTTTCTACCGATAATGTGTTAGGTGTGCAAACAAGTGCTACGTATAAGTTTATGATTGTATTAAGTCCTACAGGGCCTTATTACGCTACTCCTATGCGTATTTATGTGGAGGAGAAATATACGAGAGCAGCACCTGGTGGGGTGGGTTATGCAAAAGCAGCCGGTAACTACGGAGCCAGTATGTTGGCCACAGCAGAAGCCAAGAAAAAAGGCTATGATCAGGTTTTATGGACCGATGCTAGCGAGCACAAATATTTAGAGGAAATTGGTACCATGAACGTGTTTTTCGCCCTTACGAACAAGCGGGTAGTAACACCGGCATTGGACGGCTGTATTTTAGATGGCGTTACACGTAAAAGTGTAATTGCTTTGTTAAAAGCGGATGGCTACGATGTGCAGGAACGTAAAATAAGTGTAGATGAGCTAGTGGCGTATTATAATAACAACGAGCTAGTAGAAGTATTTGGGGCCGGAACCGCAGCTACTATTAGTTTAATTAAAGAACTAAGGTATAAGGAGGCTGTAATGCAGTTTGATGTTAGTACTTGGCAGGTAGCACCGGCTGTAAAACAACAGTTAAATGCTATTAGGTATAACCAAGTGCCCGACAACCACGGCTGGATGGTATCAGTAGATTAATGAACCAAGGATTTATTGAAATAAAGAACATAGGGAGTGTTACAGCTCCCTTTTTATATACAAAAATGCGGATGGTACAGTACTATGTGGAAAAACAAACAAATAATTTTGGAATTTGCTCCTGTTGCTCCTACCTTTGCCGTCCGAAAAAATCAAAAGGGTACACATGCCTACAATTCAACAATTAGTAAGAAAAGGCCGAGAAATAATTAAGGCTAAAAGTAAATCAAGAGCTCTAGATGCTTGTCCACAGCGCCGTGGCGTTTGTACAAGGGTTTATACCACTACTCCTAAAAAGCCAAACTCTGCACTACGTAAAGTAGCGAAAGTACGTTTGACTAACAAGATAGAGGTTATTGCTTACATACCAGGTGAAGGTCACAATTTACAGGAACACTCCATTGTTTTAATACGTGGCGGTCGTGTAAAGGATTTACCAGGTGTTCGTTATCATATCGTACGTGGTAGTTTAGATACTGCTGGCGTAAAAGATAGAAAACAAAGCCGCTCTAAATACGGAACCAAGAAAGAGAAGGCCAAGAAATAAATTGAGTAAAACAACTGAGTAAAGTTTTAATACTTGAAGAACTTCAGTTAAAAAGTAAAAATTAACAACAATGCGTAAAGCACAAGCCAAAAAATTACCCTTAGCGCCAGATGGCCGTTTCAACGATATTTTAGTTACCCGTTTTGTGAACAACATTATGTGGGACGGAAAGAAGAGTGCCGCGATCACCATTTTTTACGATGCTATCGATAAAGTATCGAAAATAACCAGCGAAGATGGTTATGAAATATGGAAGAAAGCCCTAGCTAACATCACTCCAGCTGTAGAAGTTCGTAGCCGCCGTATTGGTGGTGCTACTTTCCAAATACCAAGCGAAGTTCGCCCGGATAGAAAAATTTCCTTAGCTATCAAATGGATGGTACGTTACAGCCGTGAAAGAAACGGTAAAACAATGGCCGACAAATTAGCTAACGAAATAATAGCCGCCAGCAAAGGTGAAGGTGCTTCTTTCAAAAAGAAAGAAGATACCCACAGAATGGCCGAGGCTAACAAAGCGTTCTCACACTTCAAAATATAACAAACCAATTTTTTCGGATAGAAAAGCCGCTCAGTAGAGTGGCTTTTTTTTATTTCTAACACGGGTAAAATTAATTTTAGGAAAAAAATACCCATTTTGGGTTTCTTGTAAATTGTTGATTATCAATACATAAGAAGGATATTTTAAAGATATTAGAAATTATTTTCCATTTTTGGGAAAATAAATTTGGAAAATGGAAAATTAGTTTTATCTTGCATCCAATATCCTAATATCCAGAAAATCCAATTCTATGAGAAAAGTATTAATGCTTGCTCTTGCGGCAGGCTGCTTTTCCGTAACCCGAGCCCAGAATTTGGGCTTTGAAAACGGCCTCGCTAGTTGGCAAACTAGCAGCAATGGCACTGTAGCAATCACTACAGCTACCAACACGTTTCGTACGGGGTTACGAGCAGCTCAAATCATCACGCCAGCTTCCAGTACCGATTTTGTAAGTCTTACCAACAATGGTGTAAACACAGGCATCACACAAAGTGGCCGATTTTTACATGTAGTTACTTACGCCAGAACTACCACTACAGCAGTAGGGGCCGAGGTAAGGGTAGGAGTAATTGATAATTTAGGCAATACTATTTTTCAGCCGAGTTGGACGCCCATAAGCACCGCTTTCCGTGGTATCAATGGTGCTTTCGCTGTACAGGCAGGCCGTTCCTACCGTTTGGTGGTAGCCGCCCGTACAAGCACCACAGCTGCCCGTACCATACATATCGACGATGCTTTTATGTATGAGGCGGCGAGCAATAGTTTTGATAATACCAACCCGACCGCTCCAACGGCCATTTCAGTTTATAACAATGCCGAGGTAAACAAGGTAAATTTTTCATTTACGGCAGGAGCAGATGAAGCGGGAGGTAGTGGTAATTCAGGAATATTGGTAGCCCGAATTGCTGGATTTTCGGCTTTACAGCCTACGCCACAAAGTCATGTTATGTACAGTAATGTAGCTGTGAATGGGCCTAGCAATATTCCGTTTAATTTTCAGGTTCGCTACAATGGTGCTATGGTAAGAGAGTTTTCAGATTCTATAGTTCCCAATACTAACTATACTTATTTGTTTTTTAACCGAGATGTGGCAGGTAATTACACGTTGTTTGGTGGCGGAAGAGCATTTGTAGTAAATAGTAACGCATCCACAGCTGCATCATTTTCTCTCGATGGGTTGGGAATACGCCCCGGTGCTAACCTAACCTTGGGTAATGGTACCGTTCTTACGTTAAAAAATGACGCTGTAATAAATGTTTGGGGGAAAATTACGCATACAGCGGGTACCTTTATCACTGATGCCAATGGTACCGACTACGATGTAAATTTTAAAAATGGTTCGGAGTATGAGTATGCCAACGGAGCAACACAAACCCAATTAGTACGAGCGTTTTGGGAAAAGAATAGCACTTGCAGAATTAGTGGAGTAACCACCGCAACCTCGTTAGGTGGATTGAATCAATCGTTTGGCAATTTTATATGGTCTTGTACTAACCAATCTAGTGTTTTTTCGCTCCCAACACAATTTCAATGCTCGGGCGGTATTACTATTGCCTCTACCGGCAGCAGTGGCTTTTTTACCTTTCCCGCTAATGGAAACACACAAATAGGTGGAAATTTTACCCACACTGGAGGTAGAGTGGTATATGGAGCCGATCATAAGCTGCTGCTAAATGGTAACGATATTCAAGAAATTAATGCCGCTATTACCAACTTTGATCGTTTAGAAATTAATAACACAAGTACCGCATTGGCTACACCAGTTCGGTTTATTAATAACGCTACCGTCAACCAAGAGCTAAATTTATCTGGCGGTGGTGTATTGTTACAAAGGGGCATGCTTACCATTCGAGGTGCATTGATTGGGTCATCCAAACTACACGGCACAGATAGTTCAGGTATTGCCTTTAGGAACGGGCTTGCAAATGCTAATTATGTTTTTTCACTAAATAGTAACGCAGCCAGAATTGGCAGAATACTTATAGAGCTTACTGGCTCTAACGGGCGGGTAACGCTGGCAGAAAATATTCGGCTCACAGGTGGTTTGTTTGTAAATGCAGGTTCGTTGCATACGGAGAATCGGCTCACTTTTGCTAGTACGGCAGATAGTACAGCATACGTAGCACCAGTAACAGGCGCCATAGTAGGTTCGGTTATTGTAGAGCGGTATATACCTTCCGCGGGCTTTAGAGGATTTAGAATGGTGAGTGCACCTGTAACTGCGGGGAGCATTTATAATAACTGGCAGGAGCGTGGCACCCAACGTAACGGATATGGTACACTTGTTACCGGTGGAAGCACGGCAAACGGTTTTGATGCAGGTTCTTCTGGGGCATCTATTTTTAGATACGATGGTAGTATTAGCCCAGGTAATACCAATGTAAACGTAACACGATTTGTAGCTTTAAATAATACCAACAACGCTAACCCTGTTTTAGGTAATGGGTTTTTAGCACCTGGTACTGGCTATTTAATTTTTATACGTGGCGACAGAAATACGAGCAACTTCATTCCTACCAATAGCAACAATACCACGCTACGTGCCAACGGAACTTTGTATACTGGACCAATTTATTTCAAAACAGGAAACGATGGTACACAAGGTACTCCGCCGTTGCCTATGGCCACAGGTAGATTTACCTTAATTGGTAACCCCTACCAAGCTACCATCGACTGGGCAAGCAGTGGTATTACTAAAACTGGTATAGCTAATACCATGTGGGTGTGGGATCCTACTATTAATAACCGTACGGGTGGCTGGGCTGTAGTAAGTTTTAATGCCGCTACCCGCAACTATACCGTTACGCCATCTACAAGTAATGTAAATACTCGTATCCAGCCAGGCCAAGCCTTTTTGATTCAAAGCAATACCGTTTCTCCAGCGCTTACCATAACCGAGCAAGCAAAGGTGGTTAACTCTCCCTCACAGCGTGGTACCATTGGATTTAGAAATGGCATGCCTTCTGTAGAGCAAGTGGATGGTGAACCCACACTAGAGTCGGCCAATAGTGCGGTAATTGAGCAAGTTTCAGCACAGCTTACCTACGCACACAATTCACAAACTATTGTAGCCGATGAGGTTTTACAACAATACCATAGCAGTTTTTCAAAGTTTGCATTGCCCAATGAAGATGTAATAAAACTCAACAATAGTCAAGGTGAAAATCTTGCATTAGTAAAGGAAAATCGATTGTTTACCATTGATAGAACAGAGGCTTTAGAAGCCAACGATTCGTTATTATTTAATATTCGAAATTTACGTATACGTAATTATAATTTACAAGTGCAGCTGCCTAGTAGCTCGGCTTTCACCAATAAGCAATGCGTGGTTGTAGATAATTTTTTACAAACTGAAACTACGGTGGTAATCAATACCAATGGCATTATAACTTACCCATTCCAAACTACAGCGGATAGCACTAGCAGAAATGGGGATAGATTTACTGTACGACTGTCCAACAAACTTACACCGGCGGCCACTGTGGCTATTACTAATGCCAGCTGCAAAGTATACCCCACCGTACTTAGTGCTGGTACAAGTATACAAATACAAGTAGCGTTACTAGAACCTTCACCAATGAGTATGAGAGTTACTGGTACTGATGGTAGGGTGGTGCTGCAACGAAATTTGGGTACTTATACGCAACTAAACGAAACCATCAGTTGGCCTAACGGTTTGGGAGCTGGTATGTACACAGTAACCATTTTTACCGATTCAAAAGAATTTACCACAAGTATTATTCAACTATAAATAGCAAAAACTGGTAACCCTTTGTAAGCGTATCATCGTACGTTACTGCCGGAGGTTTGCCACAAAAAATGCAATTGTAACCTTCATTATTAAATATAAAATCCAAGCCTAAGGCACAAGGTAAAACCGTGGTGCCGGAGGTGTGTTCAAAAATTGTAAAATCCTAAAAAACCAATATCCATGAAACGTAGAAAATTAATCTGGCCAATGGCTAAAAGTTTATGCCTTGCTCTTGTATTCAGCAGTATTACAGCGGTAGCGTCGGCACAGTTTGATGACCCAGGGGAACTACCTCTCGACCCTGATGATGCCAGCATGCCTGTAGATGGTGGTTTAACCATTATTATGGCGGCAGCGGTAGGGTATCTTGCTCGTAAGCAACACGATAAAAAAGTACTACAATCCTTTCAATGGCAAATTTCGTAGATAAATAAAAAAATATTCAAAATATCCAAATATCCAATCATCAAATTTAAAACCAATTCCATGAAAAATGTATTGCAACCATTAGCGTATGTAGGTACCATAGGGCTTATATACTTTCAAATTCAGTATTTGTTAACCAGTCCTAAAAGCTACCCTGGGTACGATCCTGCTGCTTACGAAGCAGGTGCCTATGGAGAGGTTACGGGCTACCAATTTATACATATGGATATAGTAATTGCAGCGGTAGTAACAATCATAGTATTATTTGCTACCATTAAGTACAAACGATCTAAAAAGGCACGTGTTACAGCGGCACTATTCGAAAGTCAGGTACAACGTTTAAACAAATTGCCCATGCGTAGAGTGAACCAATACGTGTAATAGCTATTTCGTTTAGCTGAAGCGTATTCATTTAGGGATATATGAATTAGTTTCAAAAACATTTTCTGTAGTCTTACAGAAATACTAGGTTGCCATACAGGCAACCTTTTTTACTTTTACGTAATACCAAAACTTTTTGTATGAAATTCAAGTGGTTTCTAATTGCTATTGTTATTGCCTTTATTGGCTTTCAAGTATACACTTGGCAGCACAAAAAATGGCTTCAGCATCAGGAACAGGAACAAACTATGCTGGTACTTCAAAAATTGCAATCGGTAACCAAGCTGGTAATTTGGGAGCAAGAGTTTGTATTAACCGATGTTACTACTTTACAAAAAAACTATCTCGGGCTATTTACCAGTGAAGAGAAATTAAGTACCCAAGTACCTGGCAAAATGGGTTTTCATATCGATTTATCGGATACCATCCACACTAAAATTAAGCACACAAAAGACTCTGTTTTTATTCAAGCACCGCTCAAAATTACCTATGTAACCATGCAGCTAAGTGCAATGCAGCAAACCAAAGAATCATCGTTGGACCCCACTTTGAATATAGACAAGGAGGCGGTAATTAAAAAGTTAGATGCTGTGGCTTTGCAAAAATACCTACCTGGTATTATACAACAAGTTCAGAATCAGTCGCTTGCAGATCAGCAGCGGTATTTGGGTAATTTAATTGGAAAGCCAGTAGCCATATCGTTTAGTAAAATGCCTACCGCTAATGAGTGGGTAGAGCGACCAAAACAAGCATTATAATTTAACAAAATGTATGCATTTTACCCGGTAGCCTTTATATTTGTTTTAACTACTTGTGTTTATGATTGCATTCTTAAAAGGAAGTTTTGAAGCAGTTACCCCTTCGCAGGTTTGGGTAAATGTGGGTGGCGTGGGGTATGCCGTGTATATAAGCACGCAAACCTATGCTGCTATTCAAAACAGTGTAGAGGGCAAACTATTCACCCATCTACAAATTACCGAGAATGCACACACCCTGTTTGGTTTTTTCACCCAGGCAGAAAAGGAATTGTTTATTCACCTCATTGGGGTTTCCGGCGTGGGGGCTTCTACAGCCCGTGCTATGCTCTCCGGCATGAATGCGGAGCAGCTGATAAAGTGTATTATACATGGCAATGTAAAACAACTAGAATCTATAAAAGGTATAGGCAAAAAAACTGCCGAACGCATTATTGTAGAATTACGCGATAAGTTAGGGAAGCAAGCCCTAGAATCGGTTACTAGCCATGGTGTACAATGGAGTGTGGGCACCGGTACACAAGAAGCGGATATAACGATGGATGCGGTAAACGCATTAGTAAACCTTGGTATACCTAAACCCGCTGCCGATGCGGCTGTAAAAAAGGTAACCGACACAAACCCTAGTAGTACGTTAGAAGATTATATTAAACTCGCTTTAAAAAATTTATAGCTTATAGATAGCACCTCTACCTAACTATTTTTTGAGAACGTACATGCGGTTGTATATTATTTTTATTTTGTGGGTATTGGCCTTGCCAATAAGCGTTCGGCTGCACGCACAAGATAGTTTGAAGTATCCTATAAAAGATACACGTGGCCCGGTCTTGGGCAATGCTAGGCGTTCTATGGATTTTAAGATGGATAGCTTGGTAAAAAAATCTATTGAGTACGATCCTGTTACCAAACAATATGTAATTGTAGAAAAAATAGGCAACCAATATTATCGTAAACCCATGAGTGTGGGTTTTGATGAGTTTTGGCAGCAGCAAAACAGGGTAAGCGATGTAGCTTATTACCAGCAGCGTGCCCGTACCATGCAGGCGCTAAACCAAAAAACCAAACGCCCACCTGTACAAGCCTACCCTAAATTATTTGATAGAATTTTTGGTATTGGGCCCAATGGTATGAAGGTAGATATTCGGCCACAAGGTAATGTAGATTTGTTTCTTGGCTACCAAGGGCAGCGAATTAAAAACCCCACCTTACCAGAACGTGCCCGACGCAATGGTGGTTTTGATTTTGACATGAATGCCAACCTAAACGTAATTGGAAACATTGGCGATAAATTAAAACTTCCTATCAACTATAACACACTAGCCAACTTTGATTTTGAAAATCAGCTAAAGCTAGATTACAAAGGCATGGATGATGAAATTTTAAAAAGTGTAGAAGCGGGTAATATTTCATTCCAATCTAAAGGTACATTAATACCAAGCTCGCAAAGTTTGTTTGGTATAAAAACCCAGTTACAGTTTGGGAAACTATTTGTAACCACTGCATTGGCTAACCAGCGAGCCCAACGCCAAGCCGTGAATTTACAAGGTGGTGGCATAGCCCAACAAATCAATAAAAGCTTAGACGATTATGAAGATAACCGCCACTTTTTACTAGGACAGTATTTTAAGAATAACTATAACCGTGCTATGAGCAACCTACCTGTAGTAAACAGTCAGGTGCAAATTTTACGCATGGAAGTGTGGATTACTCACCGTACCGCTGCCACCAACGATGTGAGAGATGTGGTGGGCTTTATGGATTTGGGTGAAACCAATCCTTTCCGTACGGGCATTATTCAGCCACTTACCGGAAACCCGGTACCATCTAACGGAGCTAACACGCTATATTCCACCTTAACTGCTGACCCTGCCAATAGAAACCCAAGTACGGTTACCGCTCGTTTACAAGGGTTAGGTTTACGCCAAGTAGAAGATTTTGAAAAAGTTTTTGCTCGCAAACTCAATCCGTCCGAGTATTATTTCAACCCACAAGTGGGTTTTATTAGTTTAAACCAAACGCTACAGCCCGATGAAGTTTTGGCAGTAGCGTATCAATATACTTTCAATGGTAGAACTTTTCAAGTCGGTGAATTTTCGCAGGAAATAGCAGTAGACAGTACCCAAGGTGTACAGCGTGTATTGTTCCTAAAATTATTAAAAGCCACGTCTGCTAGGGTGAACTTACCCATCTGGCAACTGATGATGAAAAATATTTATTCGTTAGATGTGGCAGGAATTTCTCAGCCCGACTTTAAGTTAAACATTTTATACCAAGAACCTAGCAGCGGCTTCAAGCGTTTTTTACCAGAAACCTCACCCAGTGTGGAAGGTAGGCCGTTGATTTCTATTTTGAAAGCAGATAGATTGAACAACCGAAACGATCCACAGCCCGATGGGTTATACGATTTTGTGGATGGATTTACGGTACTACCGCAGCAGGGAAAAATCATCTTCCCTGTGCTAGAACCATTTGGTAGAGATTTAGACACCTTGGCATTTGGTGGTTTGCCACAACCGGTGAAAAATAAATATGTGTACTATCAGTTATATGATAGCATCAAAGCCATTGCACAAACTTTTGCAAACCTGAACCGATTTATTGCCCAAGGCTCGGCCAAAGGAAGTTCTAGTTCCGAAATTTATTTGGGAGCTTTTAATATTCCGCAAGGTAGTGTTACCGTTACCGCAGGTGGGCAGCTATTGCGAGAAGGGGTAGATTATTCTATCGACTATAACCTTGGTTCGCTTAAAATTATTAATCCTGCTATATCCAATGCTGGTTTACCTGTGCAGGTACAGTTTGAGAATAATGGAACTTTTGGTATACAGCAGCGTAGTTTTTTTGGTCTTCGGTTAGATTATATGGCTTCCAAAAAACTGAATGTAGGTGCATCGCTAACGAGGTTAAGGGAGCGACCATTTTTCACCAAAATGAACTTTGGCGAGGACCCAATTCGAAACACGATGTACGGACTAGATTTTAGTTATCGGTCCGATTTACCTCGACTAACCAAGTGGCTCGATAAATTACCTTTCTACAGTACCACCGCCATGAGTAGTGTAAATGCGTATGGTGAAGCAGCTTTGTTACAGCCAGGGCATCCACCACAAATTGGAAAGGGCGAAAATGGATTGATTTATATAGATGATTTTGAAGGAACCCGTAACAGTATTGATTTACGTTTCCCGTTTGTGGCATGGACACTTGCCAGTACACCGCAAGGCAATGGTTTGTTCCCAGAAGGTAGTTTGCCCGATAGTTTAGATTACAATAAAAACCGAGCAAAACTAGCTTGGTACAATATAGAACCCGTATTACAGGATAAGGATAACCCTAATAACCCAGTACGTAGAAACCTAGATGAGCTAAGCGACCCACGTGTGAGAGCGGTGTTTACCCGTGAGCTTTTTCCACAGCGTACTACCAATATTACCGATGTGCAAACCGCCACCTTTGATATGGCGTATTACCCCACCGAAAAAGGGCCCTATAATTTTGAAGCTCGTAGTAGCGAAATAGATGCCAATGGTAGGTTACGCAATCCTCGTAACCGTTGGGGTGGTATCATGCGAAATATCGACCAAACTGATTTTGAAACAGGTAACGTGGAGTTTGTAGAATTTTGGGTGCAAGATCCTTTTATACGCAACCCCAACAGCAATGGTGGAAAGCTATACCTGAACTTGGGAAATGTGAGTGAAGATGTACTGAAAGACGGGAAACGTTTTTACGAAAACGGTATGCCTACGCCAAACCAGCCGGCAGCGGTGGATAGCTCCAATGCTTGGGGCCGTACACCAGTAAACCCTATACAAGTAACACAGGCCTTTAGTAACGACCCTGCCGACAGACCGTTTCAGGATGTAGGTTTTGATGGCTATAGCAATACCGATGAGCGTAGAAAACATGCCCGCTACTTGCAAGCACTAAGTACGGTGGTGAATGCTGCTACACTGCAACGCTTTCAAAACGACCCTGGAAACGATGATTATGTATGGTATAGAAATGGTTTGTACGATGCCCGTGGAACCGGTATTTTGGGTAGATACAAGGCGTTTAATAACCCGGAAGGCAACTCTAGTGTGGCTGAAGGTGGTGCACAGTTTTCCAGTGCAGCAACTTTATTTCCTGATAATGAAGATTTAAACCGCGATAACACCCTTAACGAAAGTGAAGAGTTTTACGAGTATGAGGTAGATTTAAAACCCGGCATGAACGTAAGCAATTCCCGTTTTATTACCGATGTAAGAAATGTAAATATTCGCTATGCCAATGGTAGCACAGGCAATGAACGCTGGTATTTATTCAGAGTGCCCATTAGAGATTTTAACCGCCGGGTAGGTAATATTCCCGACTTTAAAAGCATACGTTTTATACGCATGTTTATGAGTGGCTTTGAGGATAGTGTAGTGCTACGTTTTGCCCGCTTAGATTTGGTGCGTAACCAGTGGCGTAATTTTACCTTTAAGTTAGATACGGTGGGCCAGTACAATCCTTTACCAGCCAATACAGGAACTGTATTGAATACGTTGGCCGTAAACGTGGAAGAAAACAGCAACCGTACTCCCATACCATACCGTATACCACCGGGTATAGAGCGTGTGCAATTTTTGAGTAACAATGGCGTGAACCTTTTGCAGAACGAGCAAAGCATGAGTTTGAAAATCACCGATTTACAAGAAGGTGATGCAAGAGCGGTTTTCAAAACACTCAATCTTGATTTACGTCAATACGGTCAATTAAACATGTTTATACACGCCGAAAGCGTATTGGGTGCACGCCCTGTAAATAATGGCGATTTGAATGCGGTGATAAGAATAGGGCAAGACTTTTTGAACAACTACTACGAAATAAAAATTCCGCTGCAAGTAACGCCGTTTAATAGCAATGCAAGCGATACTTTGGTATGGCCAGCTGCCAATAATTTAGATTTTGCCCTGCAGGAATTGGTGAACCTTAAACTGCGGCGAAACGCAGGCGGAGCCTCGCTAGGAAATATTTATAGAGAACGTATTGGCAATAAGACATACTCATTGCTAGGTAACCCGAATTTGGCAGAGGTGAGAGGTATTTTATTTGCGGTAGAAAACGCCCAAGGTGGTGTTACCTCTCCGCTGAGTACTGAGGTATGGATAAACGAGTTACGACTAAGCCGAATAGATGAAAAAGGTGGCTGGGCAGCATTAGGGAGAGTAGATTTTAAATTGGCCGATTTAGGAACCTTTAGTGTAAGTGCCAATACCTACACACAGGGGTTTGGTGCAATAGAGCAAAGAGTAAACGAACGAGCCCGAGATAATATGGTGCAGTTTGATGCTGCTACGCAAATAGATGTAGGTAAGCTAGTGCCCAAAAGTGCAGGTGCATCCATACCTGTTTTTGCTAGTATTAATCGTACCATCAAAACACCCGAATACGATCCGTTCGATCAGGATGTATTTTTTAAAGATAAGTTACGTACCGCCACTAATAGGGATAGTGTACGCAGGGCGGCGCTAGATCAAACTACCATTACCACGCTTAATTTTACCAATGTACGTTTTGGCCAAAATGCTAAGAAAAACAGGCTGTGGAATTTGAAGAATTTTGATTTTAGCTACTCCTACATTCGTACCACGCAAACCACGCCAGTAATTACACAAAACCAAGTTACTAGGCACCGTGTGGGGCTTGGCTACACCTATAATTCCGCACCAAAATTTGTGGAGCCATTTAAAAAACTATTCCGCAATAAATCGGCTTGGTTTAGTTTGGTTCGAGATTTTAATTTCAATTTGAAGCCACAGCTATTGGGTGTTAGGGTAGATGTAAACAGACAGTTTGGGCAGTTTATACCCCGTATTGTAAGTTTTGATGGTAAGATAGATAGAGTGGATACTACCTACGATAAATTTTTCACGTTTGATAGGTTTTACAATATGCGGTGGGATATGAGCCGTAGCCTCAACTTTGATTTTACTGCTTCTAACATGGCAAGGGTAGATGAACCTTTTGGTTCGCTAAATACGCAAGCCAAACGAGATACCGTACGAAGAAACTTTTTAAATGGTGGTCGTAATACCGATTACAAACAAAAAGCAATTGTAAGTTATACATTCCCGCTGAGTAAATTTCCGATGACGGATTGGATAACCGCCAGGTACAATTATAGCACTGGTTACAATTGGTTGGCAGCAAGTTTATTGGCTCGCAATTTTGGAAATTTTTTAGAGAATAGCCAGGAAAATACGTTCAATGGTGAGTTTGATTTTACCCGATTGTACCAAAAAAGTCGCTTCTTCCGCAATTTAGAAAACGGCCCATCGGTATCGGTCAACAACGCCCCATCCAAAGGGTCCCAGCGAAACAAAAAACCCGAAACCTTAAATGTACCTGCCGCTAAAGCTAGCTTCGACCCAATGGCCAATATTCCTACTAGGGAAGAAGTAGTTAAAAATAAAAAGGGTAGAGAAAAAGTGTTGGCACTACGTAAATGGAGGGAGCTAAAACGCAATGCACGCCAGCAAGCAAGGCAAATGCGAATGAACGAACCCATGGAGCTGAATCCGTTTGTACGTACGGGTGGCCAACTGCTTACCATGTTAAAAAGAGTAAGTGTAAACTATAGCGAAAACTTTAGAAGTCGTGTACCGGGTTTTATGGATAGTGCTCGCCTATTGGGTAACAATTTTGCCAGCATGCAGCCGGGGTTAGATTATGTGTTTGGTGGCCAGCCTAACCAAGCTTGGTTAAGAGATAAAGCCAACAAAGGATTGATTTCCAGAGATAGCACGTTTAACCTGATGTTTCGCCAAAACTTTGAACAACGCTTAGGTGTTACGGCACAGCTAGAGCCCATAAGGGAATTAATTATTGATGTAAATATTGATAAAAGTTATAATAAAGAATACAGCGAACTATTTAAGGATACCACAGGTTCTGGAAATAATTTTGGGCATTTGAGTCCGTACGCAGCCGGTGGTTTTAGTGTAAGCTATATTGCCTTTAATACCCTTTTTGAAAAAATACAACAGGGCCAGCTTAGCAATACATTCAAGGAGTTTCAGGAGAATAGAGTTAGTATCAGCCGCCGTGTGGCAGAAGGCAACCCTTACTGGCAATCGTTGCCACAATCGCAAAAGTTTACGGCAGATGGTTTTGCCCGTGGTTATGGCAAATACTCGCAGGATGTATTGATACCCGCCTTTATTGCGGCCTACACAGGTAGAGATGTTAGTAGTGTAAGTTTATTAAACCAAAACAATAGTAGTATACGTAGTAACCCTTTCCGTGGTATACGGCCCTTGCCCAATTGGCGCCTTACCTATACTGGCTTAACACGGTTACCGGGCTTGCAGCAAAAGTTTAGCAACATAGCGGTAACGCATGGTTATAGCGGTACTTTAAGTATGAATAGTTTCACAAGTGCGTTGAATTATTTAGATCCATTTAGGTTAAATGCTCCCGGCTTTATTGATACCATTTCTGGTAACTATGTACCGTTTTTCCTAGTACCTAACTTAACTATGCAGGAGCAGTTTATGCCATTGATAGGTTTTGATGTTACTACGGTAGATCAAATGAATATTAAGTTTGAGTACAAAAAAAGTCGCCAACTAAGTTTAAGCTTGGTAGATTATCAGTTGAGCGAAGTTCGTAGCACGGAATGGGTAATAGGTGGTAGTTACCGCAAAAGAGGTGTTCGCCTGCCATTTAAAATTCCCGGAATGAAGGGAAAGAAATTAGAGAACGATATCAATGTTCGACTCGATTTAAGTATGAGAGACGATATTCAAACCAATAGTCGACTCGATCAGCCCAATTCCTTTGGTACAGGTGGCCAAAAAGTAATTCAAATACAGCCAAGTATCGATTATGTATTGAACAATAGGTTCAATGTAAAACTGTATTTTAACCAGCGTAGAGTGATACCGTACATAAGCACCAGTGCCCCCACTACCGATACTAGGGCCGGTATACAAATACGTATCAGCTTGGCACAGTAGAAACTTATTTACCAAGCTTCAAAATAACTCGAACCAGCGGCACACCAACGCTGGTTTTTTATGAATTTTTTTTCCACCAAAGCCTTTGTAATATCTTTTTGTAACTAGCTTTATGTTGTAAAAAATACCCACATGAAAAACACCATGAAACGGGAACTGCAACGCATGGTTCTGGAATGGAAAAACCAATACCCACCCGATGATTTGATTACTACTTACAAAGATTTTTTGTATGTACGAGAAACGCTTCGTTTGTTTCAGTTTAATGTAAATGTTTTTCATACATTGCTACAACTTACATGCGATAGTTGGTTTTCATCGCAGCGTATAAGTAGGCATTCATTGGTTATCCGTAGTTTGCAGTATGGTGCCAAAATGCCAAAAGTTTTGCCAGCCGCTAACCCTACGGTTTGGTACGAGGGTACTGTGGCCGTACTGCCAGCAGCTACGAGTAGCTTACTATTTCGAGTGTTTCAACTTTGTTACACGGAAAACCGAAACTTAACCGAGCTACAGCGGGAGGAATGTATAGACAAAATGTATCGCTTTACGCGGAACATAGTTTTTACAACAGCGGAGCAAGCTTGGCTTTGCCAGCAGGCCATCTTTCATAAAAATATACTTACACGTGTATTGCATTATCCACAGCCATCGGCAGTTATTTCCGCTTGGGCCGTAAAGGAATATGCTAACCCTGCATTTGCCCACCGCCGTGCAGAATTGGCCAGTTGGGTGATAGACGAAAACCCGGATTTTGAAATAACAATGGAAACATTGGGTAACGATTTGATGGCTGTACATACACACGATATTGCCGCCGTAGATAGGTACGAGACGGAATTAGAAGCGAACGAATTGATTCAAAAAAACTTTGCCCATTTACTACCACAGCATGAACCTGATGAGTTTGGAGAAGTGTATCCTAAAATGCATATTCCTACCATGGAACTAAAAGGTAAGTATATAGAACATGATTTTGGTGGTGGCAAAAGGTACCCCGTGGGTGTGCCCGATTTGGGAGCCAATTTCCTGTTATCATTACATCGTATGCCCGTAACACAGCTTATTTGTAATATGTGGGCCATTACCTATAGCCGGCTACCCGTGGCTAAAAAAGTACAGTTGTTAAAAAAATACCATGCTCCCACCACACTTTATTCTATGCAGCGTATTTGCCAGCGTTTAAAAAGTATAGAGTTGGCAGAGTGGTTATTGGCACAGGCGGAACTTAGTGGTGCCAGCCAATAAACGCCGCTTTATGGTAGCCTACCGTGCATTCCGCTACAAGTTCTCTATTTTTGCGGCATGTTTCAGCAAAAGAAAAATATAATTAGCGGTCGCAACCCAGTTATTGAGGCGTTAAAAGGTACTACCAATATCGATAAAATACTGTTGTTTAAAAATGCCTCTGGCGAAGCCGTACACGAAATACGCACCCTAGCTCAGCAGCGAAACATACCCATACAATACGTACCTAACGAAAAGCTCAATGCCCTAAGCGGTGTGCAGCACCAAGGTGTGGTAGCATTTAAAACCACCGTTGTTTACCAAAATTTAGAGGAGGTAATTGAGCAGGTTTTGCAAGCCGGCCAGGTGCCGCTTTTTTTAATGCTCGATGGTGTAACCGATGTTCGGAATATTGGCGCCATTGCCCGAAGTGCCTTATGCTGCGGTGCCCAGGCCATTATTATACCCGATAAAGGGGTGGGTGCCCTGCAGGAAGATGCTGTAAAAAGTAGTGCCGGTGCTTTAGAGCAAATTCATATTTGCCGTGTACCTAGCTTACTGGTAGCCTTAGAAACCTGCCGTACCAGCGGTATTATGGTGTATGCCAGCGAAATGAAGGCCACTACTTTACTTCACCAATTGCCATTGGCAGAGCCTACTTGTTTTGTTTTAGGAAACGAGGAAAAAGGCGTAGCCAATTATATGAGTAAAGCCGCCAACCAAAAATTTGCCATACCCATGGCGGGTAATTTTGATAGCTTAAACGTAAGTGTAGCCGCCGGAATTATGTTATACGAAGCTTTGAAACAACGATTGTAAATATGCCACCATTACAGTTAGTAGAATGCCCTAGGGATGCTATGCAAGGTTGGGCCACGCCCATACCCACGGCTACTAAAGTGGCTTATATTCAGCAACTCCTAAACGTTGGTTTTCATACCATCGATTTTGGTAGCTATGTATCGGCCAAAGCCATACCACAAATGGCCGATACACAGGAGGTATTAAACCAGCTCGATGTAAGTAATACTGCCACCAAGCTATTAGCTATTGTGGCCAATGAGCGTGGAGCTATTGAAGCTACCGCACAAGAAAAAATTAGCTATTTAGGCTTTCCCTTTTCGGTATCGCCTACGTTTCAGCTGCGTAATACCAATAGCACCCAACAGCAAAGTGTGGAAAGGGTAGAGGCCATTCAGGAGCTTTGTGTAAAAAACCATAAGCAGCTAGTAGTATACCTAAGTATGGGTTTTGGAAATCCGTATGCCGATGAGTATTGTACCGCCATTCTGTTGCATTGGGCCCAAACCATGGTGCAGCTAGGGGTACAAACTATTTCCCTGGCCGATACCGTGGGCATAGCCACACCCGAGCAAATTGAAACCGCCCTTACTACTTTAACGCAGGCCTACCCAAGTATACAGTGGGGCGTACATTTACACGCCACCGCCACCAACTGGCAGCCCAAATTAATGGCGGCTTTTAACAGTGGCTGTACCCGTTTCGATGCGGCTTTGCTGGGCATTGGCGGCTGCCCCATGGCACAAGATCATTTAGTAGGTAATGTAGATACGCATTGGGTGTTACAATATCTGCGGCAAAACAGTCTGTTGCCTTCACAGTTTAATGAGGCAGCTTATCAGCAAGCTTTACACATGGCATCTTCTATTTTTCAAGCATGAAACTACAAGCATCCATCACCATACCGCCGCTAAGCCCAAGCTTGCATCACCAGCAATCTATCATGCTAATAGGTAGCTGTTTTACGGAGCATATCGGTAATTTTTTGGCCGATGGTAAGTTTCCCGTACTGCAAAATCCACACGGCATTTTATTCGATCCTGCTAGTGTTTGCCACAGCCTGTTAAGCTATATACAGCAGCATACTTATACCGACGCCGATTTGTTTTACCTCAACGAAACTTGGAACAGTTGGGCCCATCACTCCCGGTTTTCACACCCCGATAAAGCTACTTGTTTACAAAACATCAATGCCTCGCAAGCAGCCGCTTCGGCGTTTTTAAAAAAGGCCGATTGGCTTATCATCACACTAGGTTCCAGCTATAGTTACCGGTTACAGCAGCCACCGCATACCGCCGTGGCCAACTGCCATAAAGCTCCATTGCAAACCTTTCATAAACATTTGTGCACCATTGAGGAAACCGTCACCGCTTTAGATGGTGTTTTGTACCAGCTATTTAGGTACAATCCTAGTATTCAGGTGCTGTTTACCATTAGTCCGGTACGCCATTTACGCGATGGTTTGGTAGAAAATAATAAAAGCAAAGCCCGACTGATAGAAGCCGTTCATCACCTGGTACAAAAGTTTAATAAGTTACACTATTTCCCCGCTTATGAATTGGTGGTAGATGTGCTGAGAGATTATCGGTTTTACGATATCGATTTGGCTCACCCCAATTATTTGGCTACCCAATACGTAATGGAGGAGTTCACCAAATATGCTATGCAGCCAGCCACCATTGCCCTGCTGGAAGAGATAAAGCAGCTCAATATTGCCAAAAAACATCGTTCCTCTCACCCCACATCGCAGCTACATCTGCGGTTTTTGGCTAGTCAGTTGGCCAGAGCCCGCAACTTGCAAGCACAGCATCCCAATCTTAATTTTTCCGAGGAGTTGAGCTACTTTGGTGGCCATCCTTTGGGCGAATAGATTTTTTTGGGGCTGCCGGCGGCCACACACAGGGCCACGCTTCGCCGTCGGGCTGCTACAGGGTTCCGTACTTCGTACCCGCTTTCAGCGGCCTGCTGCATCCCTCAGCCAGGGCTTAAACAATTTTTTAACATTTTCTAAATTCTTTTAATTTTGTGCCAAAAAATAATTCTACGTATGAAAAAATTGTACACCCTGTTCGTTTTTAGTTTGCTGGGGAAAGTGGCCATGGCACAGTTTACCGCCGGAAACATTGTAGTTTCCCGTGCAGGTGGCGATGCCAGTAATGGGGCAGGCACAGCTAACCTAAGTAACACATCCGTACCAGTATTCTTAGATGAATACACCCCCACAGGCACTTATGTACAAACAGTAGTGATTCCTAATACAACAGCTGGAAATAGACTAACCATTGCGGGCTCGGCTAGTTCCGAGGGGCAGTTAAGTCGTTCGGCAAATGGAAGTGTATTGTTGCTTTGTGGTTATGATCAGCCGGTTGGGGTGTCCGCAGTAGTCAGTGCAGCCGGTAATAGGGTGGTAGCGGTGATTGACCGTAATGAAGTAGTTGACGCTTCCACAACGTTTACCTATGGTACTAGTTCCATTCGATCCGCGGTAAGCGATGACGGTAACAATATATGGTTTGCAGGGTCTAATTCGGGTCAGTATTATATTGCGAAAGGTGCTGGTAATACGTCCGTATTAGTAGCTAGCACAGTAACCAATACAAGGAGTTTAGCCATAGCCAATGGCCAGTTGTACATGTCTAACGCTTCTGGTAGCAACCCTCGTATAGGTACTGTAGGTTCGGGCTTACCCACCACTACAGGCAATACGTTTGCCGGTCTACCCGGTCTACC
>RDXK01000084.1 GCA_004292605.1 Bacteroidota bacterium | reverse complement strand
ATGGCGGTACTATACACTTGCTTGCCAAGCATTGAAAATATGTTAATGGTGTAGTTGCCTTTGGCAATACCATTGGCTTGCACATTTAGTTTACCATTTACCACAGGGTTGGGAGCAACGGCTAGATCCAACAAATTTTTAGAGGCATTCGATTTTACTTTTATAATGGAACTGTAAGTAAACGTTCCATCTTTATCTATGGCTTTTATGCGGTAAAGAATGTCGCCATTAATAGAATTAAAAATGTAATTGTAGCTTGTAAAATTCTTGGCTTCCACACTAGCTATGGCCACAAAATCAACCCCGTTAGTACTTTGTTCAATTACGTAATTGGAAGTATTTATTTCTGTTTCCACTTGCCAGTTAAGTTTTGTTTTACCTTGATTGAACGACGCAGAAACTGCCCCAAATTTTACGGGTAATATTTGGGAGAAACTAGTAATACCAATACTATCTACATCACTATCCGTTCCTGGCCTGAATACTATTTTTAACCGTTTTGCAGTGGGGGATGCGATAATTACGGTAGTATCGACACACGGTATTGTTTCAGGCCTTGATATTATAAGTCTTGCATTCGTCCATGTAGCGGTAACAGCATTTGTATCACTAGTTACCCACAAGGTATAAGACCTTGAGGCACGCCCACGTATCATTCTTACTTCTTGTATCCCAAAATTTACAATAGGTGTAATTACATATGGCGAATCAGAGAAACTAGAGCCTGAAATGTTTCTTCCCCTCACGTGAAAGTTAGACACATTTAAAGGGCAATTACCCGTTGTATTAGGAGTACCTCCCGTAAGGTAAACCCCAGCACCATACCATCTTCCGGCATTGCCGGTAAAATAAAAAGATTGAAATGTGGTTGGTATAGTTGTGGTTAAATCACAAGCGGGGGTTAAATCAGGTTGAAAGCCGTCTCGCCAATACAAGTTGTTCTGTGCGAAAGATTGTAGACTAATAAATGTGCCAATGAATAAAAGTGTTGTTAGTAAAAATTTTTGCATTAAAAAGTTGATTTTGTAGCTGTAAACAGTTTGTGTTATGGTTATAAATAGCGGCGGAAAGTTATGTAGATTTTACCGCCCTGTCGATTATTGTTTTTAAATAAGCCTTAAAACACCCAAAACTTAATTTTTGGTTTACATGGGGCTGTACTGTTTTTTTAGTTTGCTATGTGGTGTTTACTCTTTTGAGGGCAGTTGTGTTAAAGTATTTGATGCTTGGAGTGGAGACGGATATAACTCCATCAATACTTAGCGTTTATTGAAGCTACTTTTAACAACGTCATTTTTATATATGGTATACAGGGGGTATTTACACCAAAACCTGCCTAGTAATATTTTAGGTGGTGTATACGCTGTTTAAACATGGCTATCGTTCAGTGATGTTAGATGTGGTTGCTTGTGAACATTAACTACCCTACACTCAGTTTTGCGGCGTCGTTCCAGAGATAGTGAGGCATTGGCTCCTTTAGTTCCCAGGTGATGCTCATAGGTTTTGCCCCATAGTAGTCTTTTAAATTCCCCTCTCCAATGAGTACGTAACCCATGGTGTTACCAAATTCGTCTTTCGCTTTTTCTCTAACAAACAACAATACTATTTTTCTATTCTCGGTTTGTTGAATATATGACTGTCCTTTTTCGGTTTCGGGCGATGCCGAATTTTGAGACTGCCAGTGAAATAAGCGTTCGCTTATGGCATAATCATCGTACATAGTAGTGGGCGAAAAATTTTCTTCTGATTTTGTGAGGTTAATAAAAAGAAGCTCGGTGTTAATAGATTTATTTTCCGCAGTACCCTCTCGATTAGAAGATTTTCTGTGGAATGTGCTAAATCCAAAAGCTGCTAAAATTTGGTCTCTCGTGTACCGAGC